>JBFIIJ010000007.1:0-19039 GCA_041601315.1 Gammaproteobacteria bacterium | reverse complement strand
CTTTTGGTTCAATCTTTTTTATGTACTGTCCAGCACTATAATTTAGTATCACTGATGAGTTCATAAAGTTAACACTAAAGTTTTGACCAGATACATAAATATTGGGGACGTAAGTTACTGGTGTTGACTCCCATCCTTCTTGATTTACCTCAAACCATTTAGTCAACTTATCAAGCTCGATGCTTGAAGGTTGCAGGCTTCTTTCTGCTACTGGCTTTCCGTTCTCATATATTAATAAATTTAATGGTTCGTTCTGAGGAAATTGAAAGTCAATTGTTTTTGTACAGCCCGATATTACGACTAATGTAATAAAGCCTATCAGTAATATTCCTGTATTTTGTATTACCTTAGTCATCCTTGTTAATGCCCGCTTTGGGTCGGAAGCAGCATTATAACATTCTAATGTGACTGTCTGACACCATAGAGTTTTGAGTAAAGTCCATCTTGAGATAGTAATTCTCTATGTGAGCCTTGTTCTCCAATCATTCCAGCTTCAAATACATAAACATGATTCGCTTGTTTAATGGCGCTTAATCTATGAGCAACAATGATCGTTGTTTTATCTTTTAGGAAATCAGCGAGGGCAGTGTGTAGGTGATATTCTGTTTCTGCATCTAATGCGGATGTTGCTTCATCTAGTATCACGACATTCGGTTCGCTTAATACCATACGTGCGATTGCCAAACGTTGGCGTTGTCCGCCAGAGAGTCTTACTCCTTGACGGCCAACAATGGTATCGAGTTTATTCGGTAGCTGTTCAACAGTTTCTTTTAATTGTGCAATCTCAAGCGCACGCCATAAATCGTTATCTTCGAGTTCGCGCCCCAAGGTTAAATTAATTCGAACAGTATCATTAAACAATGCTGGATTTTGTAACACAGTCGCGACATGTTCGCGCACGATATCCAAACCAATCTTTGTAACGGGGACATCATCGTAAAATATATTGCCGCTCTTGGCCGGATATAAACCAATTAACACTTGTACCATAGTTGATTTACCGCCGCCGCTTGCACCAACCAGTGCGACTTTTTCGCCAGGTTCAATTTTAAGATTGATTCCGTTTAAAACATCCGGCGCATCACCATAGGCAAAATGTAAATCAGAAATCGTAATTCCAACGGTATTTTTATTTTCAAATGGATTGATGATGTGTGGGTAATCAGGTTCTTGTTTGAGCTTTAATAATTCATTAATACGCCCTAAGGCGGCTTTGGCATTATAAAAAGCATATTGAATATTTAAAATTTCCTGTACTGGCGCCATCATAAACCAGAGATAACCAAAAACAGCAAACATCTGACCAATACTTAAACCAGAATAAATCACCATAATCATGGCAACGGCTCTGAAAATATCAAAACCAAATAGAAAGACAACGAAACTCAATCGACCTGCGGTGTCGCTTTTCCATGCGAAAGCAATACCATGATCTTTTACATCTCTGGCATTCTCAATAATACGTTTTAAATAATGTTTTTCTCTATTACTGGCGCGAATCTGATGAATTGAATCAAGTGTTTCAGGGAGTGATTGTTGAAAAATAGCAAACGCAGAGTTTTCATTCTTCTTTAATTTTTTTACACGCTTACCTAATATCATCGTGAAGTAAATCACAATTGGGTTGGCAAACAGGATTAACAAAGCCATTTGCCAATGCATGATCAGTAAAATGATAGCCACACCAATAATGGTCAAGACGGCAATCAGTAATTTACTGACGGTTGATCCAACAAAATCATCAACGGTCGTGAGATCGGTAACAAAGTAAGAAGCGACAGTGCCACTACCCAGAGTTTCATATTCAGACATCGAAACACTACTTAAACGTTGTAATAGCGTACGACGAATAAGGAAGATTACATCTTTGGCAATAATAGTGAATTGCCTTGTTTGAAAAACATTCAGAACTAATGCGGAAAGACGTAAACACAAAGTGACCGCCAGAATAAATAAAATATAAAGCACGGGGCCATGCCACGACGATGGCGTAATACTATTAATAGTATTAACAACTATAGCGGGTTCGTTTAACAGGACTTCATCAACCAACAAGGGTAATAACAATGGCACAGGCACACTTGCTAATGTCGCAAGAACAGCAATGATATTCGCCAGTATCAATTGATGTTTATGTTGCTTGGCGATATCAAGAATGTATTGCCAGTTATATTCGGTGACTTCTTTTTTATCGCCAGCGTTCTCAGTCGTTGATTGTTTTATGTTTATTGCCGAATCCATACTTAATATATTAAAGAGTATTTAAAATCTTTGCCAAACGAGCGGTGGTTCTTCCATCAACGATGCTTGTTCGCGCAAACTGAGTATGTGCTCTTCCCAATAATTTTGGGTGTTAAAGAAAGGGAATGCGATTGGGAAAGCGGGATCCTCCCATCGATGTGCTAACCATGAAGCGTAATGAATCAGGCGTAATGTTCTCAATGCTTCAACTAAATGAAGTTCACGTGCAGAGAAATCACGAAACTCGGTATAGCCTTCCATGAAGTCATTCAGTCTTGCCGTCATATATTCTCGATCGCCCGACAGGAACATCCAGATGTCCTGTATTGCCGGTCCTGTTCGTGAATCATCAAAATCAACGATATAAAAATTATCATCTCGCGTAAGTATATTCCCTTGATGGCAATCGCCATGCAATCTTAAGCTTTTATAATTCCCAGCTTTTTCAAAGCAATGGTTAATTCTAATGATAAGGTCATCTGTTAGTGTTGAGTAAGCAAGTTCCAGATCTCTGGGAATAAAATTATTTTCAGTAATAAATTTTATCGGCTTAATTGCAAAATCTTCAATCGATATTGTCGGTCTTTCTATAAATGGTTTTGTTTCGCCAATATTATGTAGTTGTCCGAGTATTCGACCGAGTTGTAATAAATGATCGGGGTTATCGAGCTCCGGAGAATAGCCGCCAAAACGCGGGTAGAGCGAAAAGCGATAACCTTCATAAGTAAATATTGTTTCGTTATCAATCAATAAAGGAGCAACCACTGGTAAGTCCGCTTCTGCCAGTTCCAGCGTGAATTGATGCTCTTCTTTAATCATTGCATCCGTCCAGCGAGCAGGGCGGTAAAACTTGGCAATAATAGGCAATTCGTCCTCAATCCCGACTTGATAGACACGGTTCTCGTAACTATTAAGTGCAAGGACTCTTCTATCAGAGATATAACCAATAGAATCAACGGCATTCACAATGGTATCAGGGCCAAGTTGGCTATAATTATACAGGCTAGTATTTTCAGTCATGATGCGAGTCTATCAGAAGTCACACTGTACAATACTCATAATAATTAAATTACTATACAAAACAGTATGATACAGGATAAGCTTTTCCAGATGAGTTTTTACAACAATGAGATAATAGCTGCATGAGTTCAGAGCTTTCTGCGTTAACAGATGATTCAAATGCGGGTGATGTTGATGCCCAGCTACAGCTTGCTGATCTTTATGAACAAGGATTTGGTGTTCCAAAGGATCATGGACAAGCAGCTTATTGGTATCGAAAAGCTGCCGAACAGGGTTCGAGCAAGGCGCAATCGCGTCTTGGTCAAATGTATTTACGTGGTATTGGTGTTCCTGAAGATTATGATGAGGCAACACAATGGTTACGCAAATCCGCAGATCAAAATGATGCTACGGCACAAGTTAATCTTGCCTGGTGTTATCAACACGGACTAGGAGTCAAAAAGGATTATGAACAAGCGTTTGACTGGTATCTTAAATCAGCCGAACGGGGTCATGCAGGCGCACGATACAATCTGGCTTATATGTATTCTAAGGGAATAGGCATAGCAAGAGATGATGCCGAAGCAAAAAAGTGGTATCTACTTGCTGCCGAACAGGGACATATGAAAGCGCAACTTAATGTCGGTTTAATGTTTGCACAAGGTTTAGGCACAGAAACAAATGAAAAAGAAGCCGCTCGATGGTATCAGGAAGCCGCTAATCAGGGTTATGCCAAAGCACAATACAATCTCGCCTTAATGTATGGTGGTGGAGTTGGTGTACCGCAAGATGATGAAGAAGCGTTTAAGTGGCATCAACTTGCAGCGAAACAAGGTTACGCACGTGCGCAATTCAACATGGGACTTTTTTATGTTAATGGATTAGGCGTTCCTGTAGATTTCAAAGCAGCAGAAAAATGTTTTCAATTAGCCGCACATCAATCCTATGCCAAGGCAAACTATCAACTTGGAAAACTACATGCTTTCGGTTTAGGTGTTCCTGTTAATGAAATAGTGGCGGCTAAATATTATCGCATGGCGGCAGACGCAGGTTATAACAAAGCGCAATATCGTTTGGGACATCTTTACGTTAATGGTGAAGGCGTAGAAAAAAATGAAACGCTTGCCTGTGAATGGTTTGAGAAATCAGCTAGACAAGGATATCAAAACGCGCAACACATGTTAGGTGTGCGCTATGCGAAAGGTTTGGGTGTTAAAAAAGATTATATCCGTGCCTATGCATGGTTATTACTGGCTAATGATTCCGGTGATGAACATATTAAAGAAGCATTGGCTCGCGTACGCGACAAAATATCAGAAGGACAAGTCTCAGAAGCGGAAGTATTGGCAAGCGAATATAGTCAGGCTTATAAGAGAAACGCTGGGCAGCTTACGAGTTAAGGTTTACTAAATACTGCAATATCTGCTTTAGGTCAGAAGCAGACAATCTACGTTTGAGCTTATTAATAGCTCTTATTGTCATCTTGTGTTTGAGTAACTTGGTAGATTTTATAATTAAACGAAAACTCTTTTGTCTTTTTCTTGCACGAAATATCCTATTACTCTAATAATCATAAATGTGTTCCAGTATTAGATCATATCCATCAAGTGCATTAATGAAATCAGCTAGCTTTGCCACTTTTATGGAATAAACTAGACGTTGTTTGCCAGTCGGAGAAAGAACTATCGAGTCAAATAGGAACTGGGCATCAGAAAGTTGTGCTGATCTACCTTTATCTGTGATTACAGTTACAAGTATGTCGTCGTTACCCGCAATCTCAATGAACTGAACATTATTTGATGCTAACTTTGGTATTATCTCAGTGAATCCACCCCAGCGTGGTATGGAGATAATCCACTCGCCGCCACCGAAATCGTGCAATACAGAAATACGGTTATCTATAACCTCGAATCTGTCTGTTTTAATATCAGTCGGCAATATGATATGCATCTTTACCTTGCCGTCAGAAGGCTCATATGTTGATGTGGCACCGTAACCGATTAGTTTTGCATAGACTGTCTTAAAACCGAACTCCAGAGTAAAAAGGATCTTTCTTTCCATCTTTCGTATAAAATTTGGTCCAAAGAAATGTGTGTCTGTCCAAATTTTCCCAAGCCACTCCGCGAACGGAAACACATACCACGGTTCGTGATAGATCAAATTGCTATAAGCTGTATGTGCCTGCTGGATAAGCAGATCCTCTGGTGTAGGGTTAGATGCCGTCCAAAAACTTAAGCGCCCGATGGTAGTTTCATAAAAACCTTTAATCAAAAATTCTGCTGTTGTGCTTACACCAATAACGAGCAGCATGGTCTTATACTCGTTGTTTTCAGGATAAATATCTGCGGTAAGATACATAACACGATCATAAAGACGCCAGTATTCATCAACGCTTGCAAGGAATGGAAAATTACTAGGGTTATTGCCGCTCGTCAGATATTGAGCATACTCGTTCGGGTTAAAAACCAAATACCATTCAGGTAACGTTAGATAGGTTTGTTCTTCATCCTTGATATATTGTGGAATTTTGGAAACTAATTGTTGTTTATCCTCCTGCGTAACGCGACTTGCAGAAGGAGAAGTAGCCAACGGATCCGCAAGTTGTCCATTAAAGTCAGAGTCTCCACTTGAACATACAACGACTGTAGTGACGATGCCAATGACAATAATAATTGCCAACATTATAATCACCAAGCTCCAAACCCAGCGGAGAATTTTGCAGCACAAGGATTTACCAGAAATAGGTAACATTTACTTAGCAGTTTTCACGAAGGCAAGAAGGGTATTATCCGATGGGTCATGGTCTTGTAACAGTTGCTTCTCTTCGAGTTCGAGTCCGTGTTTTTGCAACACGTTGATCCAATGATCTAGGCCATTGAAGAAACGTTTTTCTTTCATATTATTTTCCCAGCTCACACCCAGCCCAGCATTGAATACCGTATGTACAAGAGAAACGAATACTACCATGTCAGGGTCAGGAGCATTGTGATCACGCAGGATAAACAAACCTTTATCACGTAGTACACGTGCGATAGATGCAACATAGGCATCCAGGTCTTCCGGGGAACAGTGGTGTAGTCCGATATAACATGTGACCAGATCTAGACTGTCATCATCAATGATCGTTTCGCTTATAGGAAGATATTCTTCCAGTTTAAAAAATTTGCCTACCTGTTTAATACTGCCTCGTTCCATGATTTCAGGTGGTGAGTTATCCGGGGCAGTGTAGTTGGTAAGATAAACTGGACCACTGAGATTAAGCGCTTTTTGTAATGGCTTAACATAGCGACCAGTTGAACCAATTTCCAAGTAGCCGTTATAACGTCGATTCCCAGCGAGTTCCAGGGTTTGCTCCGCTATCACTTTTTTTTGCTTGATCAGTGCAGGCAAGGCATAGCGAAGATCCCGTAATACGGGTTTTATCTCAGGCAACAATGATTGAATACGTTTATAGATCGTCTCATCGTTGTTATCTTCATGACAAGCCTTCATGATTACAGCATGAAAACGATCTTCAGGATAAAGGTTATAGATATTCTGCAAGAATAAGTAGAACCTGTCGCGCCATACAGTATCACCGTAGATATGATGAAACTCCGACTGCTTATCTTGTAAGGTTTTTGATTCAACAACATTATCTACAGGTGAGTAGTACTTATCCCACAAACAATTTCGGAAGCGATAATCAGGATCATGTTTGCGTTTGTTAGCAAACAATTTTTTCGCATTCGGGTAAGCGCGGTGAAATTGCGCTGTTGTCGCATGTGGTTGATAGGGAAGATAGTATGAACCGTCATGAGCAACGACGGCATCAATAAGCTCACGTGTCCACACTGCCACCTGCTCTCGGGCATTAATACTAGTGCGTTGCTTGTAATAAAGAACAAAGGCAAAGGTCTCACCCCGTGCCCAAGCCATTAGACTACCCGGATCCTTGTATGCATGACGAACAGAAATGTTGACAACATTCACGCGATGACGGTTCAAGATTTCACTCATTAAATTAAGAAACGGTAAAAACTTGTCTACTGGAACAAAGTATTCTTGTAATACATAAGTGCGTTGGTCACGGAACAATGGCTCCAGTTCATTGACGTGGTAACCAGCCTCAAAATTACGCCAGTGCACTATAGGTTTACGAAACAAAATGGGATCAATAATGTACTCCCGTCGCCATTTACCAAACGGCGTTTCGGTTATAGCCCACATAAAATATTTCTCTAACAAATAAAGACGACGACCAGGATTAAGTCGTTCTGTAGTACTCGCTTGATTATCTGTACTCGACCAGGTGACTACATTGGCTCGGGTATAGTTAGGTGGATATAGATCAGCGTTGTGAAAAACAGCATCAGGGTTATTCCGAACATGTTCCTTAAAATACTCTGGATAGTCTGCGGCGGGCACCTTCTGCCGTCTTCGTTCCACACGAGTATTCTCGACAAGATCCAGTTCTGCTTCGACAATAATACCGATAGCTCCATAACAACCAACAATGCTATAGAACAATTCTGGTTTCTCATCAGGCGAAGTTTTCACCAGTTCACCATCGTGCAGCATAACTAAAAGACTTCGAATTGACAGAATAAGCGGGCCCAATCCAATATATCGTCCGTGACAATTCACACTAATCGAACCACCAACAGTAAAGTCGGAATAAGTTTGCATGATCTTTACAGCTAGATCGTGTTGATCAATTTGATGTTGTATATCGCGCCAGCGAATACCGCTTTGTACTCGAATTACACGCTTCTCTACATCAAGAAATAGAACGCGGTTCAACCCACGCATATCAATATGAATACTTTCTGCCGAGGCGATCTGGCCACCCATACTAAAACGTCCGCCTCCTATAGAAATAGGAGTGTCCGTTTGTTTTACTAAAACTTGCAATTGTTCTACCGTTCCAGGCGTAAAAACAGCATCCACTTTGGTTGGGTAAAGTCCGGTTACTTCTTCAACTATTAAGGGATTAGCGCGTATTCCATCAGCAGGTTGGTTGGTATAATCCATATTTTCTATATCCATGTATCTCACACCTTTTAATCTGATTTATCTTAGACTATAGATTTCGTGAAAGTCCGCATTGGGTCGTAAGCAGTATATTTATATTTTGTTTTAAAATACAGGTGAGTTGATTTGTAATTTATCCAACTCTAATGGTTTATCCAGCTTTTCCAGTATTTCTTCCTGTTGATATAGACGTAGGATGTCGTAATAACGTCTTACTCTTCTAACAAACTCGACCGGTTCATGTCCTCTGGCGTAACCGTACTTTGTTTTTTTGTGCCATTTTTTTTCACTTAATTTTGGCAGATGTTTCTCAACATCAATCCAGAGATTAGGATTGTCACCTTGAGACTCCGTAATGATGCGTGCATCTTCTAGATGACCGAGGCCTACATTATAAGCAGCTAATGTCATCCACGAACGATCGGGCTCCTTAATTTGTTTGGATAAAGATTCTTTTAATATACCTAAATACTTTGCACCACCCATCACGCTTTGTTCAGGATCGAGGCGATCTTCAACGCCAACACGTTTAGCTGTATCCTGAGTCAACATCATCAAGCCTCTAACGCCAGTACGTGAACGTGCCTCTTCATTCCAGTGCGATTCCTGATAACTGATTGCTGCAAGAAAACGTTCATCAAATTTACTATTCTTAGCCGCTTCCTTAAAGTAAGCGTTAAATTCAGGCAATGACGTTTTTATTCTTTTCAAATAATAAAGTATGTCGACATAGTTAAAGACATTAAGATGACGAAAGTAAGTGTTATACCTGCGTTCAAGTTTACCCGCTGCTTTATATTGACTTATAAACTTGTTCATCGAGTTATAAATTGATTTATCTTCATCGTTATAAGTTAACCAATGTGATGAATATTTTTTGGGTAATGTAAAAGCAATTTTTGTTTCGGGATACAAGTATCGATAATAAGTATAAATGTCTGCACTTATCACACTGAGTCTGAAGTTACCCTTGTTTACTTGTTCCAGTACTTGCCGGTTACTACCGTTGGGTAACTCAAGCCAAAATAGTGATGGGTAATCTGGTTTAATGTCTGATAACACCAGTGAAGGTTTACTGTCTTTAGCAACAATAATCGTACTTGGTGTAATGTCTTCTATTGATTTTGGTAAAGGATCATCACGATGCCCAATGACATACCATTCATCTTCGTTATAGTCATTACCACTCAATATTTCATCGTCTACATAGGGCGGTAAACTACCGGCAATTCCAATATGCGCCTTGCCTTGTTTTAACTTTGTTACTATTTCACCAGCTGTTTCGGCTCTGATTATCTCGAGTTTTACGCCAATAGACTTGGCATAGGCAGAAATAATTTCGTAATCGTAGCCTCGAATCAGTGATTCATCGGGGAAATACAGTGGTGGTGTTGCTATTAGTGCGGCTCGCAAAATTCCACGAGACTGAATGCGTTCAAGCTGTGATAAGCCGTCCGAACAGCCGCTTAAAGCCAGGATAAAAGATAGTAGTAGCAGCTGGCATGATGTGTGCCTTAATATATTGCCTGGTTTTCTCATCTTGTATAATGAAAGCTTGAATATTTAGCCATATTCACATTTTAAAGCAGTCTAGTATATGATTGGCAGAAGAATATTAAATAATATAAAAATATAATTACACACGTGTTTAGAACAGTTCAAATAATCTCGATTTTCTTCCTGTTGAGTGCTATGAATAATAGCCATGCGGAGACATTACCCGTTGAAAGTTACGACGAGATTGCAGTAAACACGTTCTGGAATGAACTTTATGGCCAGGGTGGTTGGTCTTTATATTGTGGTTATCGTTTTGACCCTGCCGCAGAACTGACAGAAGGACGTTTATTTGTTATTGAGCAAATTTACCCGGTAAGTTGGATGCTAAAGCATATGAACTGTAACAGTCGTCGCCAATGTCGACTCGATACAAAGTCACGATTTACGCGTATGGAAGCGGACATGCATAATCTCTATCCCGCCTGGCAAGAAACCAATGTTTCTCGGCGCGATACCCCATTTGGAATGATTGACGGCGAAGATTGGCGATATGAGAAATGCGATTTTGAACGTCATTTAGGCATAACTGAACCGCGACCACTAGCGCGTGGCAATATCGCACGTTCAATTTTTTACATGCATACCGAATACGGTGTTCCGGTATATAAAGACATGTTAGCTCAATTAAAAGTATGGAACCGTGAAGATCCGCCGAGTAAGCAAGAAATTTTGCGTAATAACATCATCGAGGAACTACAAGGTAATCGAAATAAGTTTATTGACCATCCGGAGTTGGCGGAACAGATATCAAGTAAGTGGTTGGCTAACGAATAAAGAGCACGCTTTGAGTTATTTTGAGGCTAATACTAAAGAGAAATACTCATTCTCATCTTCATAATGGTCAGTAATAAAAAAACCGGCCTCAGTTAACATTTCTTCAATACCAGTATATGTATATTTTTGACTGATTTCGGTCAATATACTTTCATCTTTTTTGAAGTGGATAGTTTTATCGAGATCATCGATTTTTACTTTCTGATCCTTGTTTGACCTTAATCGCATTTCAATTCTTTCTTTGTCAGTATTGAAAGTAGCGGAATGAGTAAATTCATCAATATCAAAATTTGCACTCAACTCTCGGTTTAACACGCGTAATACATTCAGGTTGAATTCAGCTGTAATCCCTTGTGAGTCATTATAAGCAGCATGTAAAACATCACTCTTTTTTACGCGATCAACACCAATCAAAAAGTGGTCACCTTTACGCATAACTTTAAAAAGTTCTTTAATAAAGTCTGAAGCTTCATGCTGTTCAAAATTACCAATGGTACTACCGAGGAAAACATACAAATGCGAACCTTTCGTAGCGGGCAAGTTACCCAGCCCACCGTGATAGTCGCCGAGTAAGGGCTTTAAATCGAGCCATTGATATTCTTCGGAAAGTTTTTTGGCGGATTCAATTAAGGCTTCTTCGCACACATCAAAAGGGGCATAAGTACAGCTATGCGAGATATGTTGGCAAGCATCAAACAAACGGCGTGTTTTTACTGAATAGCCGCTACCAAGCTCGAGAATTTGTTCGGGTTGAGTCTTATTAATAATATCGACTGCATAGTTTGACAGCAGCGTATTTTCGGTTCGTGTTGGATAATATTCAGGCGTAGAACAGATTTGATCGAATAATTCAGAACCACGTTCATCATAAAAATATTTCGGAGATAGACTTCGTGGGCGATTCAGCAGAGTTTCGCGTACATCATCCAGCATATCGGGAATCAAGCGCGTGGGCATAACCGGGATACAACACGCTTCCTTGTCTTCGGTGTATTTAGACGATATTTGCATCAGATTCTCTGTTTGAAATTATTATCCTAAATTTCAGCTACAAGGCTAACATTGTCAGTTTATAATGCCAATCCGACTGACCTTTAAACGATAAGTTCGACTCAATTTATTACATAATCATGACATCAATCAGAAATGGATAGCAGTCTTAGCAAGTTGATAAGCGATGGTGCCACGGTTCTTACGCCTAGCCAGCGTTTAAGTCGTCATATCCGTTACCAATTTGCGACAGATCAGGTTTCACAAGGAAAAACAGCCTGGCAGACGCCGGATTGCTTGCCCTGGACAGCGTGGTGTAAACGCAGTTTTGAGTCACTCTCTTTTCGCACAAAAGATAACGGTGTATTACTGAATAATCCTCAACAACAATGGTTGTGGCAGGAAATCATCAGTCATTCAAAATATAAAGACCAATTACTGCAAATTACGGCTACGGCAAAGCAGACAGCGCAGGCATATCAATTAGCCAAAGAATGGTGCGTACCTGTTTTTCCTAAAGACACCTACTTATCTGAAGATGCTTTTGCTTTTAAAAATTGGGTGGATTCGTATGAAAAACAAAAACAGGAACATAATTGGTTGGATGATGCGAGTTTACCCGACTATATCGCAACGAATGTTAATAAATTAAAGTCTACGTTAAACAAAATTGTATTTTATGATTTTGATCAACTGACAACTCAGCAATTAAAACTTAAGCAGGCATTACTTGATGCAGGTATTGAAGTTGAAGAAATTAATGTTTCTGATCAAAATAATTCAACTAGTGTTAGTCAGTTTGCGGATAATCAATCAGAAATATTGGCAGCGGCATGTTGGGCAAAACAACATCTGGAAAAAGATCAAAATGCCACGATTGGAATTGTTGCGCCAAACTTAAGCGCAATACGCGATAAAATAGAATATGGTTTCGCTTCAGTATTAACACCACAAAAATGGCTAACAATCAGTGAAAAAATTCATAAACCGTATTCAATTTCTTTAGGTAAACCTTTATCAACTTATCCTTTAATTTATACAGCGCTTAATTTCCTTTCGCTTGGTAAGCGTAAAGTTTCAATCAATACACTTAGCACCTTATTGCATTCTCCCTTTATAAAGGGTGCAACAGAAGAAGCAGCAGCACGCGCAAAGTTTGATGCAGCACTCAGACGTATTGGCGAGCAACAACTGAGCTTAAAGACCTTATATTGGATTGCTGAAGAACGATGTAAAGAATATGAACAATGTAAAGAATTTATACAGTTATTAAAAACATTTGAAATATCTTTTTTAAGTCATGCCAAGAAAAAAACTTTACGTTTATGGACGACAACGTTTTCAGAATGGTTGACGAGCTTTGGTTGGCCGGGAGAACGTAGTTTAAACAGTGACGAACATCAAATCATGACCGCGTGGCAGAACGCTCTAACTCAATTGGCTAGTCTGGATGGTTTAAGTAAGCCGGTCAATTTCAGTACAGCATTAATTCAATTAAATAGATTATTAACAGAAACACGTTTCCAACCAGAGACACCGGAAACACCGATTCAAATTTTAGGTATAGCGGGTACCGCTGGAATGCAGTTTGATTATCTTTGGGTAATGGGAATGCAAGATGACCAATGGCCTGCATTAATGCCCGCCAATGCATTTATTCCGATTGCATGCCAACGTGATTTTAATATTCCAACGGCCAGTGCGGATGCGCAACTTGAGTTGGCTAAGCTTATTACTGATAAATTAATGATATCAGCAAAAGAAGTCGTGTTTAGTTATGCCAGTCAAGAAGGTGATCGTCTTTGTAGACCAAGTCCATTGATTAAAAAGATTGTGAAAGAGCTCAGTATTAAAGAATACGAAGATTATAAAAACAAAATATTTGAATCAGCTGAAATAGAATCATTTATTGATATTAATGCGCCGGAAATTCCGCTTGGTCAAACAGCGAATGGCGGTAGTTCTTTATTTAAAGATCAATCCGGTTGTCCTTTTAAAGCTTTCGCTCGACATCGTTTGCATGCCGAAGCGTTACAGCAAACAGATATTGGCTTGAGCGCGGCTGAACGCGGTAATTTAGTGCATCGTGCTTTGCAATATTTATGGCAGCGTTTAAAGAATATAGAAAATTTAAAATATAAAACTGAATTAGAACTGAAAGAATTAATCCATTCAGTTGTTCTTGAAGCAATTAAATTACAAATTTCGCAACAACCGGAAACGTTTGCTGATCGTTTTACTGAACTCGAACAAAAACGGCTAGAACAATTGTTAAAGCAATGGTTGTTAATAGAAAGTGATCGTAGTGATTTTAAAGTAATTGCTACTGAAGAATGGAAAACAATATTATTTGAAGATATCGAATTACATTTGCGTGTTGATCGTGTTGATGAATTGGCCGATGGTCGATGTGTCATCATTGATTATAAAACCGGACCAGTGAGTAAGAATGACTGGGAGTCTGACCGACCAAATGATCCACAGTTGCCTTTATATGCGGTGACTAATTCGCAGCAAGTTGCTGCAATTGCATTCGCCAGTTTAAAGCGCGGCAAGCTGGGTTTTGTTGGGCAGGCAGAATCGGAAGATATTTTGCCGAAAGTTAGGACAGATGCGGATTTGTTATGGCAGGAAAAACTCGATAACTGGGAACAGATATTAATCAAGCTTGCTAATGATTTTCGACAAGGCATCGCGACAGTCGACCCAACCAGAACAGCATGCCGATATTGTGATTTACATTCCTTATGTCGAATTCATGAACGTATAGAAAATATTGAGGAAGATTTTGAAGAAGAGGGGCTTACATATGACTAAGCCTGTTGTTGATATCGAAGCAAGAACAAAAGCGCTTGTGCCAGATCAATCTTTTATTATTCAAGCGCCCGCCGGTTCGGGTAAAACCGGTTTATTAATACAACGCTATTTAAGGTTATTGCCTCTGGTTGATTCACCGGAAGAAATTATTGCCATTACCTTTACACGCAAAGCTGCGGCAGAAATGCAAAGCCGAATTCTGGATGCTTTAAACAATGCGCTTTCCAATAAACAACCTGAATCTGATCACGAAAAGGTGACCTTTGAATTAGCAAATGCTGCATTAAAACGAGATCAGGAAAAAGGTTGGCAAATTTGTGATAACCCCGGACGTTTACGATTACAAACAATTGATTCACTTTGTGCTTCCTTAACCAGACAAATGCCAATGTTGTCAAAGTTAGGTACACAACCGGAAACACTGGAAGATGCCGAACCGTTATATCAACAAGCGGCCATAAACACGTTGGCAGGACTTGAGAGTGGCGAAGGTTGGTCTGATGTCATTGCAAATCTGGTGTTCCATCTGGATAACGATTTACCACGTATTAAAAACCTGATCGTTGATATGTTAAGAAAACGTGACCAATGGTTACAGCATGTTGTTCTTGAACATGAACGTGAACAGATGGAACAGGCTTTGGTCAGATTGATTGAAGATCAATTAAAGATCGTTAAAAAGAAATTACCAAATGAAATTGAAAATGAGCTTATTGAAGTAATTCAGTTTGCTGCGAAAAACCTGAGTGAGACTGATCCCGATAACCCAGTGTCTTCATGTTTATCTATGACCTCTATACCAGATAATAAGGCTGATTCATTACATTACTGGTGTGGCATCAATGAGTTGTTATTAACCAAAACAGGAACATGGCGTAAGCAATTAACAGTTAAGAATGGTTTCCCTCCTGCAAGTGGCAACAAGCTTGAAGCGGATGAACGAACGGCTAAGAAAAAGCAAATACAGGCATTGTTAACCGAGTTACAAAAAGTAGATGGCCTGCAAAGCAGTTTGGCGAAGATTAGTAGCTTGCCGCCAGCAAAATATACTGATTCGGAATGGTTGATTGTTAATGCGTTGTGCGAATTATTAATGATTGCAGCAGCACAATTACGTTTAATTTTTGCAGAACGCAATCAAATGGATTTTATCGGAATTGCCGCCTCAGCGGTTGAAGCATTGGGAACAGATGAAGCACCGACAGAACTGGCGTTAAACATGGATTATCACATCAAACATTTATTGGTTGATGAGTATCAGGATATTTCTGTGAGTCAGTATCGATTGCTACAACGTTTAACCAGTGAATGGTCTATGGATGATGGGCGTAGTTTGTTTTTGGTTGGTGATCCGATGCAATCCATTTATCGTTTCCGACAGGCAGAAGTTGCGCTTTTTATAAAGACGTTTCATGAAAAGGCATTAGGTAACATTCCACTTGAAGCATTGCGACTCAGTGTTAATTTCAGATCACAACAGAATCTGGTCGAATGGGTTAATAATAGTTTTAAAACGATCTTTCCAAAACAGGATGATTTAATTACCAGTGCTGTTTCTTATAGTGAGGCCGTTGCCTTCGATAAAACAGTGTCAAACAATAATGTAAAAATATATCCGCAATATGGACGTTCACATAAAAAAGAATCGCAAAGTCTGGTCGACATAGTTAATGAAATAAAAGAGAAAACGCCTGAAGACAATATTGCTATATTAGTTCGTAGTCGTTCGCACTTAGCTGAAGTGATTCCGGCATTGAGAAAAGAAAGTATTGCATTTCAGGCTATAGATATTGAAGGACTGGGAACGCAAGCCTCAATTCAGGATTTACTTGCCTTAACTCGTGCGTTTCTTTTTCCGGCAGACCGTGTTGCCTGGTTAGCGTGTTTACGCGCACCATGGACTGGTTTAAGTCTCGAATCATTGTTCTTACTTTGCGATGAAAATAAAGATAAAACAGTATGGGAATGTATTTGCGATATTAGTTTAGTGAAGAAACTGGAAACAGATGAGCAAGCAAGACTACAAAACTTTAAAACAAAATATGAAACAATCTTTTTGCAAAAACAACGTCTATCAATACGAGACACGATTGAATCATTCTGGATACAGCTAGGTGGACCTGCCACATTATCAAATAAAACCGAACTGGAGAATTGTGCTACTTACTTTTCTTTATTGGAGAGTCTGGATCATGGCGGCACGATAGAAGATTTAAAAGAGTTACTTGATCATGTTAGTCAGTTATACGCAGCTCCCGATTTAAAAGCTGACAATCAGTTGCAAGTGATGACAATACATAAAGCCAAAGGATTGGAGTTTGATCATGTTATTTTACCGGGATTAGGTCGTTCGCCACGGGCTACGCAAGGTGACTTATTGGTCTGGTTATTAAGACAACGCGAAAATCAGCAGGAAGATCTTGTATTAGCGCCGATACGTGAAGCCGGTAACTTTCAGGCACCGATTTATGACTACATCAATAATACCGATAAAGCCAAGCAAAGTTATGAAGATGCAAGATTACTTTATGTAGCGACAACGCGCACAAAGAAAACGTTACACCTGTTAGGACATGCCAGCATTAAAGAAAAGAAAGAAGAAATCACTTGTGACGCACAAAGTCGATCTTTACTTGGACATTTATGGCCAACGGTAAAAGCCGTCTATGAACAACATATGCCTGCAACTGTGGAACAAAGTGTAGAAGAATCTCTTGTTGTTATAAAACAGGAAACCAAACGTTTAAAGCAAAACTGGACGTTGCTCAATGCGCCAATTGCAACTCAGTGGCAAGAACCAACAGAAAATGAATCCGAAGCAGAACGAATCTTGATTGAATTTGAATGGGCAGGCGAAACAACTAAACATATCGGTTCAGTTGTACACGGGGCGATACAATGTGTTGCAGAAGAGGGTATAGAGAAGTGGACGAGTGACTATATTCATAGTGAACAACAAAGTTTTGATACAGCTTTAAAGCAACTAGGAGTGCCCGAAGAGGAAAGAGAAGATGCTGTTAAACGTGTTGTGCATGGGTTAATAAATATGATTAATGATGAACGTGGACAGTGGATACTTTCAAAAGAACACGACAAGCAGAAAAATGAATATTCCATTACGGGTATTGTTGATAACAAGTTAACCAATGCAATTCTTGATAGAACATTTGTAGATAAAGACGGCATCCGCTGGATTATTGATTACAAAACCAGCCGCCACGAGGGTTCTAATCTTGAAGTCTTTTTAAATCACGAACAGGAACGTTATCAGGAACAACTGGAAAAATATGCACTTTTAATGAGGCAACTTGGTGAAGAAAATATAAAGTTAGGATTGTACTTCCCCTTATTACAAGGCTGGCGTGAGTGGAATTGTTAATAATCACTTTACAAGATTAGTGTCCAAGTATATCTATACTTGAATTATATTTATAATCAATTATGAAATTAAGGATATAGGCGTTATGAAGATCGGAGTGATAAAAGAAATTAAGGACAAGGAGAACCGTGTTGCGTTAACACCGCATGGCGCTAAAGAATTGATTGCGGCAGGTCATGACGTATTTATTGAAGACAACGCCGGCTTAGGTTCGGGCTATGCTAACAATGAGTATAAATCTGTTGGTGTTAATATCGCTACTAAAGAAGATGCATGGAATACTGACCTTGTTATCAAAATAAAAGAACCACTTGAGCAGGAATTTCAGTATTTCAAAAATAATATTTTATTTACCTATTTACACCTTGCCGGTGTCCCAGAATCGTTAACTAAAGCATTAATCAGAGCTGGAACAACGGCAATAGCTTATGAGACGGTAGAAAATAATGAAGGACATTTCCCATTACTGGCACCAATGAGTGCTGTAGCTGGAAATATGGCCACGACAGTAGGCGCTTATTATCTGGCAAAGTTTAATCAAGGCAAGGGTGTTCAATTAGGCTGCATACTTGGCGAGCGACATGGCAAAGTCCTGGTGATTGGTAATGGTATCGTTGGGCAACATGCAGCAAATACTGCAAAAGGTTTAGGTGCTAATGTCTATATCGTTGAACGTGACGAGATTAAATTTAAGGTCAGCGACATGACTTTTATTAAGTCCTCTCCGAAAAATATAGAAGCACATATTAAAGACACGGATTTATTAATAGGAGCTGTATTGTTACCCGGTGCAAAAGCACCTTATTTAGTCACAGAAGATATGGTTAAACAGATGCAACCTGGATCTGTTATTGTTGATGTAGCGATTGATCAAGGTGGTTGCGTAGAAACATCTCGCGTTACTACTCATAGTGATCCGGTCTATATAAAACATGATGTTGTACATTATTGTGTAAGCAATATGCCCGGCGCTTATCCTAGAACATCGACTATTGCCTTAACCCGCGCTACTTTACCGTATATTGTAAAATTGGCTAATGATGGCTTTAATGCCTTAAAACAGGATAAAAGATTTGCTGCAGGTGTAAACACCTATAAAGGCCACATTACCTATAAGCCTGTCGCAGAATCACTTGCGATGAATGATTTATACATTGCCTTTGCCGAGATTGACTAGTTTTAAAAAGTAAAAATCATTAAAGAACTCCGGTGTTTTTTTAGTTCTCTTCTTATTCTATATTATTAATTTAAATAGCTTGGCTTCCAGTT
>JBFIIJ010000006.1:0-19851 GCA_041601315.1 Gammaproteobacteria bacterium | reverse complement strand
GATTAGTGATCTGATTAAAAAGAAAATCCAGTCAATGGATCTTGATACCGAAGCACGTACCGAAGGTACGGTAGTAAGTCTTGCTGATGGTGTTGCCAGAATTCATGGCTTAAGCGATGTAATGCAAGGGGAAATGATTGAGTTTCCAGGCAATACATATGGCTTGGCGCTTAATCTGGAAAGAGATTCTGTTGGTGCCGTAATTCTGGGTAGTTACGAAAACATCTCTGAAGGTGATGTTGTTAAGTGTACCAAACGTATTTTAGAAGTCCCTGTTGGTGAAGCTCTATTGGGTCGCGTAGTCGACGCATTAGGTAATCCAATTGATGGTAAGGGCGACATTAATACAACAGAAAGCGCTCCGATTGAAAAAATTGCTCCAGGCGTAATCGCGAGAAAGTCAGTAGATCAACCTGTTCAAACAGGTTTGAAGTCAATTGATGCGATGGTGCCAGTTGGACGTGGTCAACGTGAATTAATCATTGGTGACCGCCAAACAGGTAAAACAGCCGTTGCGATTGATGCCATCATTAACCAAAAAGGTACCGGTGTTAAATGTATCTATGTTGCTATCGGTCAGAAAGCATCTTCAATCAACGTTGTAATTCGTAAACTTGAAGAACATGGTGCTTTAGAACATACCATCATCGTTGCTGCTACTGCCTCTGAATCGGCCGCTATGCAATACGCTGCACCTTACTCAGGTTGTTCAATGGGCGAATATTTCCGTGATAAGGGTGAAGATGCACTTATTATTTATGATGATTTAACCAAGCAAGCCTGGGCTTATCGTCAAATGTCATTGTTATTGAAACGTCCACCAGGTCGTGAAGCGTATCCAGGTGATGTTTTCTATCTCCATTCCCGTTTATTAGAACGTGCTTCACGTATTAATGCGGATTATGTTGAGAAGCTGACTAATGGCAAAGTAAAAGGTAAGACCGGTTCATTAACTGCATTACCAATTATTGAAACACAAGCGGGTGACGTATCAGCATTCGTACCGACAAACGTAATTTCGATTACAGATGGTCAAATCTTTTTAGAATCAGATTTGTTTAACTCTGGTTTTCGTCCAGCTATTAACGCGGGCTTATCAGTATCCCGTGTGGGTGGTGCAGCACAAACTAAAATCATCAAGAAGTTAGGTGGTGGTATTCGTTTGGCACTGGCGCAGTATCGTGAGTTAGCGGCCTTCGCACAGTTTGCATCGGATCTTGATGAAGCAACACGTAAGCAACTCGAACGTGGTACGCGTGTAATGGAATTGATGAAACAGAAACAATATTCTCCACTCAATGTTGCTGAAATGGGCGTAAGTCTTTTCGCAGTTGAAAATGATTTTATGGATGATGTTGAACTGGAAAAAGTTGGTGCGTTTGAAGAAGCATTACACAATTACATGAAGAGTGAACAGTCTGCCCTAATGGATAAGATTGGTGCTGAAGGTAATTATGATGATGATATTGCAAGTGGATTGAAAGACGCTATAGCAAAATTTAAAGAAAACGGTACTTGGTAAATGGCTAGCGGAAAAGAAATACGAACTAAGATCGCGAGTGTAAAAAACACTCAGAAGATCACCAAGGCAATGGAAATGGTTGCTGCGAGTAAGATGCGCAAAGCGCAAAATCGCATGAATGCCGCTCGTCCATATGCTGAAAAGATTCGTAATGTAATTTCCCATTTGGCACATGCTAACCCTGAGTACAAACATCCTTATACTGTCGCTCGTGATGAAGTTAAACGTATTGGTTTAATTATTGTTTCTACTGATCGTGGTTTATGCGGTGGTTTAAATGCAAACATGTTTCGTATGGTAATGAAACAATTCGTGACTTGGGAAGGCGAAGGAAAGGAAGTCGAGTTGTGTGTTATTGGTAGTAAGGCGGCTGGTTTTTTTGGCTCGATTGGTGCCAATATTACTGGTCAGGTAACACATATAGGTGATGAGCCTAGCCTTGACGAATTGATCGGCGCAGTCATGATCATGTTGAACAATTTTAAAGAAGGCAAGATTGATGAACTGCATCTGGTTTCAAATAAATTTGTAAATTCTATTGTGCAAAAACCACATCTGGAACAATTGATTCCGGGGAAGCCAATGGAAGATGAAGATTATGGTCATCATTGGGATTATTTATATGAGCCTGATGCGGAAGAAGTTTTAGATCAACTATTGACTCGATATATAGAGTCACAAGTTTACACGGGTGTTGTTGAAAATATTGCCTGTGAAATGTCTGCACGTATGGTCGCGATGAAGAGTGCTTCTGATAATGCGGGTGATCTGATTGACGAATTACAATTGATCTATAACAAGGCAAGACAAGCAGCAATTACTCAGGAACTTTCTGAAATTGTTGCCGGTGCTGCTGCGGTATAGTTGAAAGAAAGAATTTTTAATTAATAGATATTTAGAGAAAATACACGAGGAACGAAAACGATGAGTTCTGGAAAGATCGTACAAATTATTGGTGCTGTATTGGACGTCGAGTTTCCAAGAGATGCGATACCAAAAATCTATGACGCTTTGAAAGTTGAAGGAGAAGGTATTAATACTGTTCTTGAAGTTCAACAGCAATTAGGTGATGGCGTTGTTAGAACAATTGCACTTGGCTCTACAGATGGCTTGCAGCGTGGTTTGACAGTAAACAACACTGGTGAAGCAATATCTATCCCGGTTGGTACCAAGACTCTCGGTCGTATTATGAACGTATTGGGTGAGCCTATTGACGAAGTCGGTCCTATTGATACCGATGAACGTATGGTTATTCACCGTGATGCTCCAAAATTTACAGAATTAAGTCCTTCAACAGAATTGCTTGAAACCGGTGTTAAAGTTATCGATTTAATTATCCCGTTTGCTAAGGGTGGTAAAGTTGGTTTGTTTGGTGGTGCTGGTGTGGGCAAGACTGTAAACATGATGGAATTGATTAACAACATCGCGACCAAGCACTCAGGTCTTTCTGTTTTCGCTGGTGTAGGTGAGCGTACTCGTGAAGGTAATGACTTCTATTATGAAATGCAGGAGTCTGGTGTTGTAAACGTAGAGAATTTTGAAGAATCAAAAGTATCGATGGTTTATGGTCAGATGAATGAACCACCTGGTAACCGTCTTCGAGTTGCATTGACCGGATTGACGCTTGCGGAAAAATTCCGTGAAGAAGGTCGTGACGTTTTATTGTTCATCGATAACATTTATCGTTTTACCTTGGCGGGTGTGGAATGTTCAGCGCTACTAGGTCGTATGCCTTCTGCGGTGGGTTATCAGCCAACCCTTGCTGAAGAAATGGGTAAACTTCAAGAACGTATTACTTCAACCAAGACGGGTTCAATTACTTCAATTCAGGCTGTTTATGTACCTGCGGATGATTTAACCGATCCATCCCCTGCAACAACATTCGCACATTTGGATTCAACCGTTGTATTGTCTCGACAGATTGCTGAGCTTGGTTTGTATCCTGCGATTGACCCTTTAGATTCAACCAGTCGTCAATTAGATCCATTGGTTGTTGGTCAAGAGCATTATGATGTTGCTCGCGGTGTTCAGAATACTTTACAGCGTTATAAAGAATTACGAGATATTATTGCTATTTTGGGTATGGATGAATTATCTGAAGAAGATAAGTTAGCGGTTGCCCGTGCACGTAAAATTCAACGTTTCCTAACCCAACCTTACTTTGTTGCTAAAGTATTTACGGGTATGGATGGTGAATACGTTTCATTGAAAGATACTTTGCGTGGTTTCAAAGGTATCATTGAAGGTGAGTATGATGACCTTCCTGAACAGGCGTTTTATAATGTTGGTACTATAGAACAAGCTGTTGAAAAAGCGAAAACCTTATAAGGTAAGCAAATAGTCATGACAGATACAATTCAAGTCGATATTGTTAGTGCCGAGCACGAGATTTATTCTGGTCAAGCAGAAATGGTATTTGCGCCAGCTGAATTAGGTGAGGTCGGTATCGCACCGGGCCATGCGCCATTTGTGACAAAAATGGGTCCGGGCGAAGTTCGTGTAAAAGACACTGAAGGTAATGAATCGGCATTTTATGTTTCTGGCGGAATGTTGGAAGTTCAACCTAAGGTTGTCACTGTTCTTTCTGACACAGCACAACGTGCCGAAGATCTGGATGAAGCGGCTATTCTCAGGGCGAAAGAAGAAGCTGAAAATGCATTCCATGATAAAACAGATGCCATTGATTACGCTAAAGCCAGAGCAGCATTAGCTGAATCAGCTGCTCAATTACAAACCCTCCAACGTCTAAGAAAACGTTCAGGTCGTTAATTTTATATTCGTATCTTGTTTTATACGAGATACGAATATTATCTATTTCTACTCCACACTAAACGAAGCTTATGTTGCTGCGTATTATCGTTTAAGATAGATACCCATGATGTCTGAAAATGCCATATCTATAGCACGCCTGTTTCCATCCATGACAGCGTTGTTCCTCTTTGCAGGGAATGGCCATGCTACATCGTCGCGCCTTGTCCTGAATGAAAACAAACGCACTCTAGATACACCATTTCAAACATCATGGGTATTGCTATGAGTCTTAGTATAATCATTCTTGCCGCCGGTCAGGGTACGCGTATGTATTCTGATAAACCAAAAGTATTACACACTTTGGCAGGACGGCCATTGCTTAAACATGTTTATCAAACGGCGGCATCATTAACTCATCGCGAAATCCATATTGTTTATGGACATGGCGGCGAACAGGTTCCTGAAGCATCACAAGAGTTCCAGGCATCATGGGTTGAACAGAAAGAGCAATTGGGAACGGGTCATGCTGTTCAACAGGTTTTTCCAAACCTTCCTGATGTAGACAATGTATTAATTCTTTATGGTGATGTCCCTTTAATTACAAAAGAAACTTTGATGGTTTTAGTCGAAGCAGCATCTGATTCAGGATTTTCTCTATTAACTGCGCATCTGGATAACCCAAGAGGTTACGGAAGAATTGTTCGTGACGATAAAGAAAATATTGTTGCCATTGTTGAAGAAAAAGATGCAACACAAGAGCAACGCCATATATGCGAAATAAATACTGGTTTAATGGTTGTTAAAGGCAAAAAATTAAAACAGTGGGTTAATGCACTTAAAAATGAAAATAAACAAAAAGAATATTATTTAACGGATATCGTTTCACAAGCAGTGGATGATGGCGTTAACATTACATCAGTTATTGCAGACTCGCCTATAGAAGTTCAAGGAATCAATACACGTTCTCAACTTGCTGAAGCAGAACGATATTTTCAATTAGTACAAGCTCACCATTTAATGCATAACGGTGTTGGCTTAATGGATCCCTCCCGATTTGATTTACGCGGAGAACTTGAAATAGGACGTGATAATGAGATCGATATTAATGTTGTTATCGAAGGTAGAGTAAAACTAGGTAACAACGTTACTATTGGTGCTAACTGTTATTTAAAAGATACGGTCATTGCAGATAATGTGCATGTGTTACCGAACACGATGATTGATAGTGCTGTTATAGGGAATGGTTGTCGTATTGGACCTTTTGCCCGAATTCGTCCTGATACAACTTTAGATGAAAATGTCCATATTGGTAATTTTGTCGAACTTAAAAAAACAGATGTTGGTAAGGGAAGTAAAGTTAATCATCTAACTTATCTCGGTGATACTCACGTAGGCAACGCAACCAATATTGGTGCCGGGACCATTACCTGTAATTATGATGGTGCGAATAAACATCAAACTATTATTGGTAATGATGTGTTCGTTGGATCAGATGTTCAGTTAATAGCACCAGTCAAAGTTAATGATGGTGCGACTATTGCTGCCGGTACAACAGTGACTAAAGACGTTGCTGAAAATAATTTAGCAATCAGCCGTGCTGAACAAAAATCTATTTCGAAATGGAAAAGACCTGTTAAAGATAAAAAATAGGTTTACTGGTAAATAATATCTTCACGCATAGGCGCGAGAAGTGCGAGTAATTTATTTCTGGCTGTATGTGGAATATTTTCTAATTCCATTGCATCAATGACGATTTCAACAAAGATATCAAATTCGGCTTCGGTTATTTCCATGCCTGAATGAGCTTCAACCATATCAAGACCCTCGTATTCACAAGGCCCGTTGCTTAAAAAGCAGACTTGATCGCTTATTTGTTTTATAAGTTCTTCATCATCAGTATCTTCAAATAAAAAAGCGATTCGTTTATCGTTATGTGAAAGTTCAACTGCTTTTTTTACAAAACCATTGATTCCTTCACTCTCACCTAGTTCTGTATACAAAGAGTCAGCTAATACACAATTAGTTGTACTAAGCAGTAAAATACTGAGGAAAGTAGAAAGTAAGAGTTTTAATTTGATATCCATAGCGTGTTTAATATGAACCTTCAAGACTAAGATAGAAACCATCCTGATCTTTTTTCCCTGCAATATCACCAAGATCGACATAGGCGCCGGTAAGGCTCAGATGTTTATTTGGAAACCATGCTAAAAATAAATCTTTCCAATCATCTTCTTTAGCAAAACTTAGATTATTAGGTTTTTGTCTATATTCAAATCCGAATAATAGATTTCGACGAAGTAACAAACCAGCACTGCCTTCAAATACGATATTTCTATGGTTATCAAGATCACCGCCAAAACCTAGTAGACCAAGTTGATTAGCCTTTGTTGAACGTAGTGTTGTATTAATAAGTAATGGATACCCGCCAATTCCGGATAACCAGAGTTTTGTTGCCGAGACATAAAAGTCAGTACCACTATCAGATTTAGCTCCAGCAATAGCCGGTACATCAAAATCTGTATTTTTTTTGTATTGTATTCCGACACTAACCTGAGGTAATTTTCCATAGATGAGATCGCCAAAAGCTTTCAGCTTCACACTGGCAATAGTTTGAGTCAGTTCATTGTCTGGCAATCCTAAAGCTGGTGCGACTGCATCGATGCCTAAGATCTGTGTTGCGAGTGAAATTTCAATACGATTGTTATAAGCAAGGGAGATACCGGTAGATGTGACCTCGAAATCATCTGTTTTTATAAAGGTGCCGAATAAGTCACCACCCCATTCACCACGCTGTCCATAACCAGAAAGAACCGCCCAGGGCACAATTCCTCCGCCAGCAGACCCTTCTATTTGGCTCGCCCCACTTGTTACAAGAATTCGGCTCCCAATTTCATAAGCATGGCTTGTCGTCGTTAAACTACAGAATACAAACGTAATACCAATAAATTTTATTAGTCGTACTTTCAGGGACATAAATGTGGGCAATATTCGCATAAATAGTAGTGAAACCTATTAAATTCTAATATTAAACATTAATATATATGTATAATCTATTGATTAATAGCATATTTTGTGAATAATTTAAATATAAAATTGCTATTGTCCATTATGTTTAAAGGGATATTTTCTTGGAGCAAATTGGTATGGAAAACATTCAGATTTCTGCATTTAAAAAAAATGATATTAAAAATAGTGGTCTTGAAACTATGATTCGCCAAAATGTTCGAACTTGTTTGGATTGTTACTAAATAAGTTAGTCCTAAATATTTATAACAATGCTTTATAAAAATAAAAATTCATAATGCAGGAAAGTATTCCCATGATCAGATCGTTTCAAATAATTTTATTGTCACTAATTTATTGTATGGCATTTCCCGTTTTTGCAATTGATTTTAGTGGTGTTGTAGAAATTTCGGAAAAAGGAAAATCAGCATCAAAAAATGAATATGAGGACGCCATAATTTATTTTGTACCAAATGAATCAGTGCCAACTGAATCAGCAAGCAAAATTACAAAAGAAATAAAAATGGAGAAAAAATCATTTTCTCCACGAGTATTGCCAGTGATGGCAGGTACAGAAGTCAGTTTCCCAAATTTTGATCCTATATTGCACAACGCATTTTCTACATCGACTAACAATAATTTTGATCTTGGTTTATATAGTGGAGGAGAAAAGGGAACAGCGACTTTCGATAAATCAGGACTGGTTCGCGTTTATTGTAATGTTCATCATGCCATGGTGGCTTATATACTGGTGTTTGATAATCCATTTTTTACAAACTTAGCAGCAAATGGAAATTTTAAACTAGAAGGATTGCCTGCGTCATCAGGAACACTCTATATATGGCATCCAAGAGCTAAAGTTTTAAAACAGGACGTGAATATGGTATATGCCCAATCGGGCGAGATATTTAAATTGGAATTAACAAAGCGTCGTATACCAAAACATAATAATAAGTTAGGAAAGTCTTATCGCAAGGCAAAGGAAAGGAACTATTAAGTTATGAACTTAAGTTTAGGTCACCGAATTTTTCTCGCATTTAGTGGATTATTGATCCTTATACTTGGTTTAACCGCCGGTATAACGTATTACCGGGGTAATAAAATAGCTGAGAGTGCAGTTATTTCAGCATTGGAGAAAATTCACGTTGTTCAACAAGGCTTTGAATCACGACGTTTTCAACAGCTTGAATTGATCTCACAAATATTTGCTTCGGATCCCTATTTTTCAAGTTATGTTGCTGAAGCAGCTGGAACTGATCTCGGTTTGGGTGGTGAAGTTGATACACAGTCAATTGTTGATTTACTGATTGAGCGTCAGCAGGATCTCGGCTTTGATTTTGCCATGGTATTGAATGGTGACGGTGAAGTTATAGCGCATACTGATGATCAGGATTTGATTGGCACTGATATGTCTAATGATGCATTGGCAAATAAAGTTATTGAGTCACTTGAATCAGCTACAGGCTATTGGTTTCGCGATAACAGCATATATCAAGTAGCTGTTGTTCCTTTGGCAGATCAACAAGATTTAGTTGGTTTTTTATTAACGGGACTTATTGTTGATGAAAGGTATGCTAATGAAATAAAAAATATTAGCGGTTCAGAACTTGTTTTATTTACTAATAAAGATAATAAACTTAACGCGGTTGTTAGTACGCTTGATCGAGATGAACTGAAGTTGTTGAGCTCTTATGACTCAATGATTAATTCTGCATTAAGTAGGGATCCAATTGAAGTAAAGCTTGGAAAAGACGTTTGGTTGGCAACCGTTAATAAAACTGATGAAAACAGTGCAGATGGGCTTACGGTTGCATTAACTTCGCTTGATGAAGCTTCAGCTGGTTTTAGAGCTATTGAAAATGTATTACTGATTGTTACCGCAATAAGTATATTACTGGCTTTACCTCTTTCATTATTAATCTCACGACAAGTTTTATCACCAGTTAGAAAATTAGCACAAGCCGCACAATCAGCAGCGCGTGGAGATTATCAACAAACATTTGAATCAACTGGCAAAGATGAGCTGGCAAAACTGACCTCATCATTTGATATTTTACTAAGTGATCTTAGGGAAAAAAATGATATGCAGGGGTATATGACTGACCTGGCTAAATATCTTCCCGATACACTTGAAAGCAGAAACAGTCTTATTCCGGAAATTAGCAAGAACTCTGAGGCGGGATCATTTGCATTATTAGGTGTCGACCTAAGACGTTTTGCCAAGCAAGCTGACAAGATGGCGCCAGAAGAAGTCTTTGCACTGATTAACGCCAGTTTAAAAAATATTGATTCTTTAAGTAAAGTATACGGAGGCTATATTGTCGGTATCGTAGGTCACCGCGTGATTATCGTTTTTAAAGGACAGGATGATTACAAACGCGCTTTGTCTATGGCCGGTAGTGTATTGAATAGTTTATCTAGCCAGGGCGAAGGCGTTGCCGTTGCTGTTTCAGAAGGACATGCCGTTCTCGGCACAGTGTTGTTAGGTGATGCTCATATTAAAAATATACTGGGTTCTTGTGTTTTTCAGTTAAACCGATTGATAGCAGAAGCGATATCAAAGCATGTGTTTATTTCACCGGGAATTCTTGAACGAATAAGAAATGAAATTCCAGATTTCAAACCTGTATTAGCTGAAGGAACAATAAGCAAAAATAAATATTATTGTTTAAGAGTAGGTGACACAAATCAATTTGAAGTGGAGGTTGAAGGCGATACTTTGCACGCTACACAAATTACTCAAGGTGGTAGTACAGAAATTAAACGAATTCATATTGCGCCAGGAATGTCTCTGGGTGGTCGATATGAAATTATTTCCGAACTGGGTGCGGGAGGCATGGGTGTCGTTTATAAGGCACATGACCATGAATTAAATGATTTGGTGGCATTGAAGATGCTCAGGATAACTGATGAAGAAGGTGCTAATGAATTTCTGGAAGCGATGAAAAGTGAAATTGTTCTTGCGCGAAAAATTACTCATCCTGCCGTTTTACGTACTTACGATTACGGTGAGCTCGATGGTGTACCTTATATCTCAATGGAATATGTTCGTGGTTTAACTTTAAAATATCTTTTACAGCAAAGTGAAAAGATTCCTTATTCTGCAGGTTTAAGAATAGCTAAACAGTTAGCAGCAGGATTACAAGCTGCGCATGATCAAGGCGTGTTACATCGTGATATTAAGCCTGAGAATGTTATTCTTGAACATAATGGTAATGCAAAAATTATGGATTTTGGTATTGCCAGACAAGTAACTGGTCCAGGTATGGGTAAACTGGAAGGTGCAATTGTAGGTACGCCACGTTATGCCGCTCCGGAACAATTACTCGGGAAACCGGTGGATGTCAGTGCTGATATCTATTCTGCTGGTGTACTTATGTATCATATGTATACAGGCAGCTTTCCATTTATTGCAAAGAGTATGCAACGTCTAATTAAAGCGAAAAATAATGATGAGCCTTCTCCACCATCCAAGTACTGGAAGGATATACCACCTGACCTGGAAAAATTGATTATGAGTTGTATTGCACGTAAACCTAAAGATCGTATTAAGAGTGCAGGTTTATTGTTAGATGAACTTGAAAAGTTAAGAGCTTAATTTTCAGGTACTTCAATATGCCTATCGTATTAAAAAAAATATGTTTAATTTATATTTTCACGATGTCGTGGTTTATTCCTTTATCTTATGCGGGAGATCCATTAGCTGAGGATGCCTTTGAAGATGAGTTAATTGATATCGAAGAATCTGCAAATCGCTTTGAATTTTTTGGTGACCTGCAATTGAGAGGTGATAGTGTACGTGATCTTCCCCGAGCAGTTGAAAAGGACTTCGATAGAGTTACAGCAAGAACGCGTGTAGGTGTTATGTGGATGCCTACTGATTCAATAGAAGTAGGGTTAACTGGGAAAATAAATATAAGTAGCCAGTCAAATTCAAAAACGCGATTTAATCTTGATAATGAGCAGGCAGATGATGTTACTCTTGATGAATTGTTTTTAAATTATCATTTAAATGACCAAACAAGATTACAAGTAGGGCAGACTCATTTTCCTTTACGTTTGAGTCCAATGGTTTGGGACCAGGATTTAAGGCCACAAGGTATCTCTATAAAACATAGAAAAGAATTAAGTGAGTTTAATTCATTAGATATTACAGGCGGTGTATTTTTAGGTAATCATCTGTTTGGCGATGATTCAAATATTAAAGCAATACAGGCGGCGCTAAATATTAATGAAGGACAAAACACAAGCTATAATATAATTTTATCTTATCTTAATTTCAATAACCTTGATGATTTGGCCGCGAATGGATTACGGCGTACGAATATAGCGGCGGCGAATGGTAATTTTTCACATGACTTTGATAATATCGACATGCAAATTAATCTGGGTTTTAATCAGCATTCATTTCCGATTAGAGCAAAGTTGGATTTAATAAATAACCTTGCTGTAGGCAAAGATGATTTTGGTGCGCGTGGTGATTTGATATTAGGTGATAGTATTGGTAGAAAAGGCGTTGAGTTAGGCGTTGCAACACAACGGATTCAGCAAGAAGCATTGGTAGCCGCTTTTAATGATGATGACTGGTGGTTTCCTACTCGAATGAGAGGTACAACAGCCTGGTTTGCATATGGGTTTAATGAAGCATTGCGTGTCAAAGCACAAGTATTTACAGAACGCCTGGACACGCAAACAAAAAATAACAAACGAGCATTATTTGATTTACAATACACTTTTTAATAATTTGTTATTGTTTCAATTCAGACCAAAATATTAATTTCTAATAGCATCCTAAAATAATGAAAGTTGGTTTCTATCAGTTTCGTCCTCTCTTTGGTAAAACAGAACAGAATTGCCAAAAAATTATACATGCGTTGGAAAATGTTGATGCGGATTTGATTGTTCTGCCTGAACTCGCTTTATCCGGTTATTACTTTAAAGATAAGAACGAATCTTTAAAATACGCAGAAGCTCTAGATAACAGTTCACGAATAGATGCATTGTGTAATTTAGCTAATAAAAAGAACATGTATATGGTTCTTGGCTTTGCCGAGAGACAGGGTAATCAATGTTATAACAGCGCCGCACTTATTGGGCCAAATGGTATTGAACATGTTTATCGTAAAGTACATTTATTTAACGAAGAAAAATTCTGTTTTGACCCAGGTGACACCCCGTTTATTGTAAACGACATTAACGGCGTAAAGATCGGCATGATGATTTGTTTCGACTGGGTGTTTCCCGAAGTGACTCGAGTATTAGCCATGCAAGGTGCGCAGATTATTTGCCAGCCTTCTAATTTGGTTCTCACATTCTGTCAGCAAACTATGCTTGCACGTTGTATTGAAAATAAAGTCTTTGCTATCACTGCTAATCGTTATGGTACTGATAAGCGACCACAAGGGTGCTTGAAATTTACTGGCAAGAGTCAGATTGTTGCACCTGGTGGAAAGTTATTACATCGTGCCGCATCACAACGTGATGCTTTATTTATTACCGAGATAAATCCACAAGATGCCGATGATAAAATGATTACTGAATATAATGGTGTGTTATCTGATCGACGACCAGAATTTTATTCATTACTTAATAATAAATAACGGGAATGACTTATGAGTTTTGCTACAGCAGATTTATATGATAAATACGAAGAAAAGCTTCAAATCGCAACACCAATGTTTAACAGTTATGGTGGCAAGAAAGTTTTTTCAGGACCAGCTTCAACAGTAAAAGTGTTCGAAGATAATTCTCTGGTTCGTGCAGCATTGGAAGAGCCCGGTGAAGGACGCGTATTGGTGGTTGATGGCGGAGCCTCTTTACGCTGTGCTTTGGTTGGCGATATGTTAGCGGAACTAGGAAAGGACAATGGTTGGCAGGGCATTATCGTCTATGGTTGTATCCGTGATTCAGCTGTAATTGCCAATATTGATATTGGATTAAAAGCGTTGAATACCAATCCACGAAAAAGCGTAAAGAAGGGTGTCGGAGATCGTGATGTTATTATTAGCTTTGCCGATGTCACCATCAATCCAGGTGATCATATTTATGCTGATGAAGATGGTGTTGTTATTAGTGCTGAAAAACTCACATAACTCAAATTCGGTTATTTTATCGGAAAGAAAATAGGCTAAACTTCGCAGTATTGCTTAATTAACAGGAATTTCATTATGAAAAAGAATTTTCTAATTACGGGTTTAATATTCATGTTTGGCTTTTCTTCAGTAGTGAATGCTGAATGTGTGCAACAGCAGGAAGAAACCGGTGGTGGGGAATTGTTTGGTACACTGATTGGTGCTGCCGTTGGTGGTTTGGTTGGATCGCAGTTTGGTGGTGGAACTGGAAATAAGGTGGCAATTGGTGCGGGTGTTTTGGCAGGTGGTTTTCTCGGTAATCAGGTTGGCAAATCGTTAGATTGTCAGGATCAGCAATACCATTATGATACAACGCAAAATGCACTTGAAACCCAAAAAGTGGGGCAGTCTTCGTCATGGTCTAATCCGGACACTGGACATTCAGGTGAGATAACACCAACGCGTACTTATACTTCTGATGGTCAGCCTTGCCGCGATTTCACACAAACCATTCTTATTGATGGTGAAGCTGAAAAAATTAATGGAACCGCTTGTCGACAGAATGATGGCAGTTGGAAACCAATCAGCTAATTAGATTAGAAACCGCTTCGGCGGTTTTTTTGTGTATGCATGTAACTTTATTATCAAGGACAACGAGTATGAGTAGATTTTTAATTTTTGTCAGTCTTGTTATTACTATGTCATCTTTATTAGCACATGAAAGTGAACCTTTATTTAATCAGGTAAATCTACAAGCACAATCGGAGCGGGAAGTTCCTAATGATCAGTTAACCGTGTTACTTGCTGCTGAAGAAGAAGGAAAGGAAGCTGCAAAGATAGCTAATAAAATTAATAAGGATATGGATTGGTCTTTAACCAAGACTAAATCACATCAAGATATCGAAACGCGAACCTTGTCATACAATACGTATCCCGTTTATGACAAGAGTACTGTAGTTGCATGGCGTGCGGCACAACAACTTGAGTTAAAAAGCACTAATATAACTGCGTTATCTGAACTTGTTGGTGTTCTGCAGGAACGACTTCAAGTTAAAAATATGAGTTTCAGCCCAACAAAAGAAACACGTAAACGTTACGAGGATGAATTGATTGAAGAAGCGATGATTGCGTTTAAACAACGTGTTGAGCTTATTAAGAAACATATGGATAACAAGAATGTGCGTATTGTAAATCTACATGTGAATACAGGCGGTGGTTATCCAACACCTGTTTATGCTGAAAATAGAATGATGTCAATGAGTAGTAAAAATTCTCCAGCAGTAGAAGCAGGAACCAGTAATATTAGCGTGACTGTGTCTGGTTCAGTTCAGTACTTCTAAATTAATTTCTATGGATAAAAAACAACAAATCGAGAAACGAAACAATTTTATTTTATTGCTTGCTAGCATTGTTTTAGTGATTGGTTTGCTAGTGATATATAGGGAAGGGTTAAGCTGGTTTAAGCTGACAAAATGGTCTGGTATTACTGTTGTAAGCTGGATTAGTATTGGTGCTCTATTAAGTGTGGCGTTGGTATTACAGTATTATTTTCTAATGTTACTTCGTTATAGTGTTATCAAATACATTGTATTTTGGTTTATTCCAATAATTTGGTTATTCAATAATGGTCTAGTCGCGATGCATCGGTTTCTTGATTGGACAACTGATATTGTTTCTCCGACAGGATGGGTTCCATTAGGTGAATTTGTAGGTTGGATGTTAAGTGCAGTTTTCTTTCCTGTACTTATTGGCGGTGGGATTGTAGTGGCAATTATTGATTCAAGTGGCTCAATGCTGACACAAGCTTGTTACTATGCCGGCATTGCAATGGATGTTACAGGTGTTTCCGGCTGGAATATTATATCGCACGCGATGAATTTTATTAATGTCATCTGGGATCTACTTTCTAATTCTTTTGTACAAGAAGTTCTGAAAGAAAGAGCGACTAACCGTTCATTTATGGATTTTAGTCTATCCAGCACATTCAGTTTACCCTACTGGGTACTGAGTATTGGTTATAGCTTTACTTGTATAGTTATCTGACTAGAAAATACAGTGCTTCGCAAAATCAGACACTTCATTTGCTGTCCAGTCGCCCTTTGATTTTTCTTTCATCTGCGCACACCATTTTTCGCTTCCAACTTCTGGAGCACAAGCGGATAGTAGAACTAAAGAGATTAAAAAAGTTAATACATATAAAAATTTATTCATATTTCACTCCGATAAGTTTGCTAATACCTTTTTCGCTGCATTAATAGTTTTCTCTATATCATCATTACTGTGAGCACTGGAAACGAAGCCAGCTTCAAATGCTGATGGTGCTAGATAGACTCCTTCATCGAGCATACCGTGAAAGAATTGATTAAATTGTTTCTGATTACAATTCATCACTTTATCAAAGGAATCAATTTTTGCTTCATTGGAGAAAAACAATCCGAACATACCTCCGACATAATTTGTCGTAAACGGAATACTCAATTCCTTGGCAGCTAAAGATAATCCTTCAACCAGTGTTGTTGTTTTTTTTGTAAGTGATTCAAAAAAGTTGCTTGAAGATATTAGTTCAAGTGTTTTCAATCCCGCTGCCATAGCAACCGGATTTCCTGAAAGCGTGCCTGCTTGATAGACAGGACCGTCAGGCGAAAGATGATCCATTATTTCTTTTTTTCCACCAAAGGCACCGACCGGCATGCCACCACCGATGACTTTACCGAGAATCGTTAAATCAGGAACTATATTATAAAGAGATTGTGCGCCGCCAAGTGCAACACGAAAGCCTGTCATGACTTCATCGAAGATTAATACAGATTTATATTCATTACAGACTTCTCTTAAGCAATTTAGAAAGTTGTTTGACGCAGGCACACAATTCATATTTCCCGCAACAGGTTCAACTATAATAGCGGCAATTTGTTCGCCAATTTCAGAAAAGACGTCTTTAACTTGATTAATATCGTTGTAACTTAGAGTAATTGTATGTTGAGCAAGATCAGCTGGTACACCGGGTGAAGTCGGAACCCCAAGTGTTAATGCGCCTGAGCCTGCTTTAACTAATAGTGAGTCGGCATGTCCATGATAGCAGCCTTCAAACTTAACAATTTTATCTCGACCGGTATAGCCTCGTGCTAGTCGTATAGCACTCATTGCTGCTTCTGTTCCGGAACTGACCATCCTTACTTTTTCTATAGACGGCAGTAGTTCGCAAATCTTATTAGCCATCTGCGTTTCAATTTCAGTCGGTGCGCCAAAACTAAGCCCGTTATCTGCTGACTCTTTTACTGCTTTGATTACTTCGGGATGAGCATGCCCCAATATCATTGGTCCCCATGAACCAACATAATCTATGTATTGTTTACCTTCACTATCATATAAATATGCACCGGCAGCTCGCTTAATGAATAAAGGGCTTCCAGACACAGATTTAAATGCACGTACCGGTGAATTCACACCACCTGGTATATGTTGTTTTGCTTCATTAAATAATTTTTCGCTCATAATATTTAATAATTAAAATAAATTTTTATAAGAATTTGTTGCGTTGATTGTATCAGTTGCAGAATAAAGACCACTAATAATGGCCAGAAAATCAACTTTAGCATCAATTAATGCCTTTGCATTTTCCGGTGTTATGCCGCCTATGGCAACTACTGGAATAGTTAAAATGGATTTCGCTTCTCTAAGTAATTCAATATCGGCTTTTTTAGCATCGGGCTTCGTGATTGAAGGAAAGAACGAACCAAACGCGACATAGTCAGCACCCGCTTTTTCAGCTGTTATTGCACGATCAAGATCGTTGTAACACGATATACCAATAATTTTTGAACCTAGCATCTCTCTGGCCTTGTTTATTTCTTCGTCATTTTGGCCAAGATGTACACCATCTGCTGAAATCTCTTTTGCCAAGGCTACATCATCATTAACTATAAAAGGTGTTTTGTATTGATAGCAAAGCGATTGTAATTTTTGTGCCAGTTCTTTTTTTTGTTGTTGATTTGAGTTTTTATTTCTATATTGAAAAAGTGATACGCCAACTTTCAGTATATCTTTGGACTTGTTTATTAATTCATTATCTATCAGATTCGCGCAATCTGTAACGGCATAAATTCCTGAGGTAGTTCGCATAGTTTTATTCTTTGTAAAAACGATCAGGTTGAGCTTGTCCCTGCCCAACTTTTATTCCGTGTCTAAGGGTATTCCATGTGTACGCTTGGGCCTTTTCGATCGATATCTTTAAGTCATTGCCTAACGCTAATAATGCTGCAACCCTTGAGGATAATGTACAACCTGATCCGTGAAATGAACCTGCTAACCGTTCCCATTGATATTCAGTAGGGTCGCCATCTTTTACATAAAATGTATTTCTTACATTATCAGTAGCTTCATCAGCGCCAGTAATTAATACGGACTTTGTGCCTAGGTTTAAAAATTGATTTGCTGCTGCATCCAATTCGGTTCTTCCAGATAGTATTCTTGCTTCTTCACTATTTGGCGTGATCACAGTAGTCATTGGTAATAACGAGGACAATATTTTTTTACAGATGTTGTCGTCTGCAAATGATTGTCCACTGCTTGAGCCCATGACCGGATCAAGAACAATAGGGATGTTGATTTTAGATAATTCACTTTGAATAATATCAATTAATTGAACGTTACCAATCATGCCTATTTTGCATGATGCAATTTCCATGTCTTCCAGTATTAATCTGATTTGTTTTCGGAACGATGCTGGTTTTTGTGGAATGACATCAAAAACTTGTTGTGTATTCTGAGCTGTTAAGGAAGTGATAACGGTAGCAGCATGACATCCTGCATTAACAATAGTCTCTATATCTGCCTGAATACCGGCTCCGCCACTTGGATCGTGGCCTGCAATTACCAGGACAACCGGTTTTTGATTGTTGCTATTAATCATAAGAACAGTATTCTACACAGCCATTGACAACACAGAAATAAAAATCAGGAGCTATATACAATGAAGCAGTATATGTGTGTTATTTGCGGGTTTATTTATGATGAAGCAAAAGGTTGGCCTGAAGATAATATTGCACCTGGCACTAAGTGGGAAGAGGTTCCATCTGACTGGATCTGTCCTGAATGTGGCGCTAACAAAGATGACTTTGAGATGGTCGAGGTTTGATTTTTAAAAAGGTCTGATAACTGCCAATAAAATAATTGCTATTAATATCAGAACAGGCACTTCATTAAACCAGCGATACCATACATGAGTATGTTTGTTTCGATCATGTTTAAAGCCCTGTAGTAAAAACCAGCAGTAAACATGGTAAGCAATTAACATAAGGATGAAGACGTATTTTATTTGCAACCATAGTTGTCCGCTATAAGCGGACAAGCCGTTGCTCAATAAAGTACAGAGTCCAAAAATGATCGTTAATAGTGCCCCAGGCGTCATGATGCCGTAAAAAAGTTTACGTTCCATAATTTTAAAGCGATCAATACTGATTTGATCTTCGCTCATGGCATGGTAAACAAATAATCTGGGTAAGTAGAATAAACCTGCAAACCAGGTCACCATAAAAATTAGATGTAGTGCTTTAAACCAAAGCATATTATGAAATCGAAGTAGCTGTTGTTTTTAGTAATGCTTTCACTTTTAACCTGAGTTCTTCTATATTTATTTCACCGATATTTTGCTGCACAACTTTTCCTTCGGAATCAATTAGAAAACTAGTTGGCGTTACTTGAATATTACCAAATGCTTTTACTGCATTACCATTTATATCCAGTGCGATAGGGTAAGGGATATTTTCTCTTTCTGATAATGCAACAACAAGGTTTGGTGGATCGTAGGGCATTGCTATAGCAATAATTTCAAACGCTTCCTTGCCAATTTCATTATAAAGTTCAGCCAGATGAGGCATTTCTTTTACGCAAATTGAGCAAGTTGTTGCCCAAAAAGTAACGAACAAAGGTTTTCCTCTTAAAGAGTGAAGATCTAATTTCCTACCATCAATTATATCCAGATCAATTTTGGGTACAGATTCTATTTTATTATTGTCTAGATATAACAGAGTAGTGAACGTTGTCATTAGAACGACAGCTACAACTATAACGGGAACAAGTAATTTTTGCATAACCTATTTACTTTGCGTCTCAACAGGTGAGTCCAGCGCGGGCAGTGTTTCTTTTTTATTTCCTTTAATAAAATCTCTAAGCGTCGAGATAATACGTTTAATACCACGCCAAATTTTAGGTAGTAACCAAGCCATCAGGACAATAAATAGAACAAGAAAAATAAGAAAAACCAGAGGGTGTGTTAATGCCGTCCATATTCCCGCTACTACCAGAAAGTCTTCACCAAGCGAAGTAAACCAGTTACTCACTGGTTCTGGAGAAGTGTTAATAATGACCCGTCCACCGGTTTTGGTTGCATGAGTAGCTGCCGTAAGACTCCCGCCGACCAGAAATGCGGCGAGTTCAACAGCGGGTGTCGTATCACCCACGGCACTCATTGCCAGAACTGCACCAAGTGGAATACGTATAAAG
>JBFIIJ010000005.1:0-20892 GCA_041601315.1 Gammaproteobacteria bacterium | reverse complement strand
TGTAATGCTTCGCCTGCTTTAGCCGCTTGTGCAACACTCTCTTCTGCTTTAGCACGACCCATTTCCATTACGCTTACTGCTTGATTTGCACCGTTTTGTAAACGTTCGATCATATCGTTAATTTCACGTGTTGATTGTTGCGTACGACTAGCCAGAGTTCTTACTTCATCTGCTACAACAGCGAAACCACGACCTTGTTCACCGGCGCGAGCAGCTTCTATCGCTGCGTTAAGTGCCAGTAAATTTGTTTGTTCAGCAATATCTCGAATAACATCCAGTACCGTACCAATACTGATACTATCGCCTTTCAGGTTTTCAATGACTTCAGAAGTACGTTCGACTTCGGAGGCTAGATTGTTAATGGTTTGTACTGTTGTGTTAACGACACTCCAACCATCTTTGGCTCTATCATCTGCTTCCTGTGCAGCAGTTGCAGCACTACCTGCATTTTTTGAAACTTCTGAAACTGTTGCAGACATTTCGTTCATAGCTGTTGCGACTTGCTCAATTTCACCTTGTTGTCGCATTACACCATTATTACTTTGTTCTGTAATGGCCGATAATTCTTCCGCAGCGGCAGCAAGTTGACCTGCACTGCCTAATATTTCCTTAACCAAGGCCATAAAGCCTTTGCGACCCTGTGAATATTCCCAACACATCCAGGCAAACTCATCTTTACCTGAAATACTTACCTTATGTGTTAAATCACCCTGTGAAAAAGCATGTAATCCATTAACGATCAGTTCAGCTCGTTTACCATTGAGTTTCCCTAAATAATGCGAGAAGCCAAATATGAGTATCGCCAAAACTGTGCTCGCGACAATGCTACCTATTAAGTCAAGTGCCGCTATATGAACAACACTTTGAAGCACAACTAATCCGATACAAACAAAACCGGTAAACAAATAAAATTGTTTACGAATATTAAAGTTTGTTACTAACTTTTCCATCTTATTACCCCTGTTTCCAGAATATTCGGGCAAAACCCCATATAAAAATAAATTAATTAACTGCTATGACTAGTTTTCGGCAATAAAATAGAAATCTTTACAATTTTATTACAATTAGGAATTAGCATTGCCTGTGCCAGCTACTAAGCCCAGTGGAATTAATTTTTAAAGGGAAAATGTTTGAAATGTACTGTTATGCAGATTAAGCCGTATTACTGAGTTGAATTTCATTCAATTGATTGTATTGACTCTTTTCAAAGAACAATATTTCACCTGAATAAATGTTGCTAAGTTCTTGAAATCCTTTGTCTAAATTATCGGATTTAATATGGTTTCGAATTGAAATATTGTCCTTATTTAAATCCTTGGACTTAACTATTACTAATTTCGTGGCTGATATTTTAGTCGCTAACCATAAGGCTATGCTGTCAGAAGTAAAATCCCAACTAGCAGGAATTTCTGACTGATCATTAATTAATATCGTAGGCAACCACAATAACGGCAAACTTTTACCCATAGTGGAACTTAATATTTCTATATCTTCAATAATTTTAAACTGCTTGTTCATCCCTGCTAATAAGTAGCCAAATTGACACATTGCTAATAGCGCCATTTGATGCGCTGCAAGCTCATCAAACTGATGTATTTTTTGCAAGTTTCGAACCGTGTCTGCAAATTCTCCACCGCCGGGGACAACAACAACATTAGCGTTCTTTGAAATAGCGACAATACTATCCAACCAACAGGACAATTCAGCACTACGCATTAAACTGCCGCCGAGTTTTATAACAATCAAATTCAACGAACTTCCTCATGCTTGAACAGTTTTAACATTGCTGCCGCTTTATCAAAACATTCTTTATATTCGGCATCGGCTTTGGAATCCCAGACAATTCCCCCACCCGCATGAAAAAATAATTTATTTTCGTATTGAACCAGCGTTCTAATACAAATATTACTATCCATGTTTCCATCAAAACCAATATAAGCAATGGAGCCACAATAAACTGAACGTCGATGTGGTTCTAGTTCTTCTATTATTTCCATTGATCTATGTTTCGGTGCTCCCGTTATAGAACCACCGGGAAAACAATCACGCAATAAATTCAATGCATGTTTATTTTTTGATAATCGTCCGCAAACAGTGCTGACTAAATGATGAACAGAAGCATAGGTTTCTAAAGAAAATAACTTTGGCACAACAACTGAACCGGACTCACAGGATTTACTGATATCATTCCTTAACAAGTCGACGATCATTAAATTTTCAGCACGATCTTTTTCGCTCTCTAATAATGACATGGCAAGCGCCTTATCCTCGTAGGCAAAGACAGAACGATGCTTTGTTCCCTTAATGGGTTTTGTTTCGACCTGATTTCCAGTGACTCGTAAAAAGCGTTCTGGCGATGAGCTTAATACAACACCTGAAGGTATATTAATATAAGCAGAAAAAGGAGCCGGGTTATATTTTCGTAATTTTAAATAAGCAGCCCAACTATCACCTTCAAATTTAGCAGAGAATCGTTGTGCTAAATTAACTTGATAACAATCGCCATCAAGTATGTAATTTTTTATTCGATCAAATGATTTTACGTATTCTTCCTTGGACATATTCGACACTACATCCGATTTTATTTCAAATTCTCTTTGCTTGTCTTCTGAATCATCTGAAAAAAGTTTCTGTAATTCTGGCCAGGCTTTTTCAGTTTGATCAAAACGACAAAAACTGGCCAACCAGGTGCGGCGAACATGATGATCAACAATGACTGCCCAATCATAAATTCCAACAGCCATGTCTGGCATATCAATATCTTGTTTAGCTGTTTCTGGCAATGACTCAAGAATTCGTCCCAAGTCATAAGAAAAATAACCTAATGCGCCACCACAAAACGGTAAACCGCTTAGGTTTTTATCATTCTCCCCAAGGTATTGCTTAACTAATAAAAAGGGATCTTCTTTTGAAGTTGTTTCGCTATTCTTATCTGTCTCATGAATATGAGTAACATCACCGTAGGTTTCAAGAGTGACAAACGGACGAGAGACAATAAGATCGTAGCGACCTACATCTGTTTCAGGATGTGCACTATCTAGAAACATACTCCATGGCTCATCAGCAACTTTAGCAAATAACTTTGCTGAATCGCGATGATAAGATAATTTTGAAACTTTCATTAGATCAGAGAGAGTCGACGATTAAACTGTGCAACAGCAACAGCGGGCGCACAAACATTACATTTGTGTTGCAAACCAGATTCACTATCACACAATTCACTAAACTCTATATAAGGAAGGTTTAACCTTTGTGTAATTTTCTTTATTAAAAATAGACCTGCTCCCGCAGCAATGATTTTTTGATTACTATCAGGGGATTTTGATAAAACTCTTAACATCGCATTAGTTATTAATTGTAACTGTTTTTCTTCAAAATATTCTGCCAGCTTATACCAAACCTGGCTTTTATCCATACGAATTGAATCTGTTCCTAGCATTCTTGCAAGTCGCTGAATACTTCCATTAATATCTTTGCTCTTTCCATCAGCCGCTTCCATTAGATCATCGCTTTCTTCCAGATAAGTTAAAATACGATATATGTCTGCAGTCGTTGCAAAATTTTCTGCTGCAATATTTTGCCATTCTCCATCAAAAGGTACTTTATTAGTTAATGACATTAATGGCGTTCTAATTACGCCAGTATAAACCAGTTCATCAAAACGTAGTCGACCTTGATCATCAACGCCACGATTATTAAGTTTATTATTGCTAAAAGAAATTATATCCGTTGTCGTGCTTCCTATATCAACAAACAATCCAGATTCAATTAATGATGCAGCATAACTGGCACTTGCGTGCCAATTAGCTGAAGCTACCTGATTTGTTTTTTTTCTTGCACTTTTCAGATTAAGCAAGCCATCATTAATTCCATATAAACTAATATTGCTGCCAAGATTTTTCTCAAATACATTAATTAATGATTGCACACCATCTTCCCTGTCTTTAAAAATATCGACTAACTCAGCAGTGATTGTAAAAGCATGAGACAGGGAGCCTTGAGGCAGTTGGTCTATTGCTTTCGGAAACAATTCATCAAGACATTCTATGCCCTGCCAAAGTGGCGAAGCATATTGTTCAATAAAATTTATAGCTCCAGCTTCACTAACGCTGGCAACCTTAAGGTGCGCGCCTCCTATATCCCAGCCAATAAAGTTAGAGTCGTTCATAGTTAAATATTTATTCTTATCGGTATTGCTGAGTTTAATTGAATATCAGGTAATTTTTTATTCAAAAATGTATTTAATATCATGGATGTCACATTAGCAGAAATTGATCTCGAAATGCCTGCATACGCCGTTGTAAAACGAGGGTTTATTTCAAGGACAACTAATTCATCGTCTACTGCTATTAAATCGACACCAATATATCCTGCAAAGCCTGATATGGTAGACACAATTTTTTTTGCCAGATATAACATTTCATCTTTATATGACAAGCATTCATTAACACCAATACCTTTAAGTTTTATTGAACCCTTATCTATATCTACATATTGTTTATTACAGGCAAGCAATCGAACATCGTCATTATAAACAAGTAGTGACATACTCAAATGCTTTCCCTGCAAAAATGGTTGCACTAGCATTTTTTTGAGCGCTGCCTTTTTAAGTAAATCAGATAAATCTTTCTTCTCCTTAATTAGACTAGCATCTTCTCCACCTACACCATCATCGGGTTTTATAACCCAGCCATTCTTACTCTCAGAAAACTCTTCATTGCACCACCTTGTCTCAACGACGTTAATCCCGGCCTGAGACAAAAGTTTATTCGTTAAATATTTACTCGATGCAATTTTTATCGCATCGGGACTAGAGCCAATGAATAGTTTCCCGTGTTTTATAAATGATTTGGCGTAATCTTCTAAACAACTATCTGTTTCAGGTGCGATCAACCAGCAAACATCAGATTCTTTAATAAATTCAGGCAATCTTTTTTCTATTTGTTCCTTAACAACATATTGCCTTATATTATTGTCAAACAAATCCAGGCGACTATCTCTAGTTAATGATATTTCCGTATCATCTAACTCTCTTAATTCCTTCAGAAGAGTTTGAATCATAACTTCACCTTCGCCAATCAAGTTTTTTGACAAGGGCTGCTCGGAAAGTCCTCCGCCTGTGATAAACTCAAATAAAAAATGACGCATATAAATAGTATGTTAATTATCCCTGTAATCGATTTAAGTTGCGGCTTGGTTGTTCATGCAAAACAAGGGCAACGCCATACATATCAACCCATCAAATCCGTCATATCAGCAAGTGCGAAACCTGAAACCGTTCTTTCTTCTTTTTTGGAATTATACCCTTTCAAAACAATTTATATTGCTGATCTTGATGCTATACAAAAAACAGGCTCACAAAATGAAATTATTCTGGGATTAGCTGCTAGTCATAAAGAATGTGAATTTTGGGTGGATGCGAGCATTAATGCCATACAAAATAATCCCTCTGATTGCTATGCAGAAAACATAAAACTGATATTGGGTTCAGAAAATAAACTTTCCGAAGAATTGCTCTCTACCCTACTCAAGAAAAACCCCGACATTATACTTTCTCTGGATTTCAACGCACATGGGTTAATAGAAAATTCTTATTTACTGAAAGATAATTCGAATTGGTCAGAACAGATTATCGTCATGACACTTTCCCATGTTGGTTCAAATAAAGGGGTTGATAAACAATGCCTGAATAATGTTTTATCGCTGGCAAAAAATAATAAAGTTTATGCAGCTGGTGGCGTAAGAAACAAGGATGATCTTATGGAATTGAAATCAATGAATGTTAATGGTGCGTTAATTGCCACAGCATTACACACAGGTGCTATTTCCAAGGAAGATTTAGAACAATTTTAAGGTAGTACATTCATGAACAAACATCGTTTGTGTGCTCCTGCACAAACGATATTGCCTACAAGTGATGTAGGCACTTAGGATTTGCTTGGAGCAAAAATCCTGACATTACCGTAAATCGTCGCTTCGGACTTCCTGTCCTCTCGCGACACACAGCCCATCCATAGGCATAAAAAAAGCCCCGATAAATCGGGGCTTTTAATACATCGCTGAAACCTAATTCAGCAACAAACTATTTCTTTACAAAAAGAATTAGTTAGCTGCGAATGGGTGAGCAGCTGAACCTTTTTTGCTTACAACTTCAGCAGCTTTTGGTTCACGAGCAACAGCACGTTTGATTGAAAGCTTGGTTGCTTCGTAGTTGTATTCCTGGATTTTAGCATCGTCATCAGCTAACCAGTGAATGAATACACCAACAGAAATGAAGATATCATCCGCTTCATCAGCAGGAATGGTTCCATCTTCAACACAATCCATAACTGCCATAGCAACAGCGCGTTGTGCAGGGCCGAACATTTGTACAGCTTGCTTAGCACCTTTAATGGTTACTTTGTTGAAAAGGATTGTTGCAGGTTTGCAAAGTAGGTTTGGAGCAACAACAGCTAATAATGTGCTGAAACCATCTTTGTTGTTCGTCAAAGCGTTAGCAAATGCTTGTTCAGCAGCACTACCACGTGGACCCATCATTAAATCGATGTGAGCTACTTCATTACCATCACCCACTAATGCTTCACCAACTAAAGTTCTATCAATGACCGCCATTTTTTTATCTCCTCCACCTAGAAAGCCTAAGAGTTTTCCTAATATAGACATCGCCGCCTTCCTATTGTGTTGTATAAAGTTAAATTAAAGGGAAGAATCCCTATCCAGTTTTACTGATAGAAAGAACTAGTCTTCCCACCCGTATTTTTTTAAATTCTATATATTATCCGTTCAAAGTATAAACCAAGAGACTGGCTGCCGTTAAATCAGCACACGTTCCCGGGTTGTAATTTTCTGCCTTAAGTTCTTCGTCAAACCTCCGTATCAGATTCATTTCTAATTCCGGATCTGTGGCTCTGTGGAACCTTTCAGCAATAACTCCGCTCTTTTTTCTAATTTGTTCGGCAATTTGCATCCCATATTTACGTTGTATATGAGAATCGGCAATTGATGCCATAAACATCAAGTAACATGAAACGGTCGACCATTTTACACTATTCCAAGATTTGTCAAAGCGTTTAATAGTGAAAAAACCGGTCTCGAATATTTCTGTAAAATTATTTGTATATTGTAGTGCAACTATGTCCCGATTACTGGCTAATTGCATCGCTTCAATTAAGGAACATTCAGGAGCACGATTAACGTCTTGTTTCGCAACATTACCCAAGCCACCGGGCTTGGCAATACGAATCGCTTCATATACCTGTTCGGCATCGCGTTGCGTCAATGAACTTAAAGTCATTTCTAGATTTTGTCGCAAGCCATTGATATCACTAAATTCTGTTTCAGCGGCCATTACAATCGGAGCGAATAATAACAACATCCCTAAATTGGTATTACAGCCAACTGCTGTTCGTGTCGCTTCGACACTTTCCAGGACTCGTTGCCCCAAATTGGCTTGAGGCCTACAAAGTAAGGGGGTAGATACTTCGGCGCTCGCTATAAAATCCCTGACAGTCATATCATGACCATCCGCATAAACACTGACATTTCCCGGCTTAAATGCTTCAATCTCGCCTTTAAAGCTAGCCATAACAGCTGCTTCTATGTTTTTTCTATCCATTTAAATTAATTAGAACAGACTTTAAGTTGATTATTATCAGCAATATGTTTTACAAACGAATCAATTAAACACGAAGCAATATTAAAATCGACCACGCTCTGCAAGCCATACCATGCTGGAATACTGTTCACCTCAATAATATAAAACTTACCATTTTTGTCTTGCATCAAATCGACACCGGCATAATCGATATTCAACACTTTACAGGCTGACTCTGCCAATCTTGTGATTTCGGTATCCACCTTTATTGCTTCACAAATGGCTCCTTGAGCACGATTGGTAATCCAGTTTTCGCTTCGGCGTAACATCGCTGCCTTTGCTACACCATCAACAACCAACACTCTAATATCAGTAAATTCATTGTTTTTTCGTTCAATAAACCTCTGTAAATAATAAATACCGGCAAATTTTTCATCATGTATCAAGCCTGACTGCGTATCGACAAGATGGACTCCAATGCCTTGTGATCCAAAAAGCGGTTTAAGCACAAGCTTTTGTTCACTTTTGGTTTCCTTCTCTAAAATAGCATTCGCATGCTCAGCCGACTCGCATATCCATGTTGTTGGTGTAGGTAAACCTGCACGACTCAATAAAAGACTGGTAAGTGGTTTATCTACCGTACGCTCAATAGCTCTGGGAGTGTTATAAACTGTTACACCTGATTCATGAAGAGAGTGCAAAATATCAAGTCGGAAAATAACTTGTTCCAGTGTTCCGCCAGGAACGCCTCTTATAAAAAAACCTAATGGAGACTGGTCGAAACCGGGGAATGAAAGCTCTTGCCCGTTACCACTAATTTCGATAACGCAATCTGTTAAAGATAGATACTGACTATCCAGTCCATGATCTTTTAGTGCTGCAGATAATTCTCTACCATGCCAGCCCGGATCATCGGTGACAATTGCAACCTTTCTTTGTATTTCATCCACGTCTTGTTACATGTTGAATGATTTATCTAATAAATCGAGATCGATTTGACCAGCATGAAAAGTGTTTCCCGTTGTCAATGAACTAACTGCAACTCGTGCAGGACTGAATAACATCGGATCAATTTTGTAAAAGTCATATTCAACCGCTTTAAAAATTTCTCCAAACGGTTTGCCGTAATCATTAGAAGCGCTACTCGGTAATTTATTCGCTAATTCTTCGGCATCATCATCACTAGCTTCAACAAACAATTGAATTTGACCTGCAAACAAAATTGAATCGTTAGTACGACTCATTGCTTTTAAGAAATCTTTGGATGGAGGACATACTGGTGCACTACCCGCACCATCAATAATTTTATCCAACGGAAAATGTAAAGCGTGTGCTTTATGTAATGAAGTTTCAAGAACGCGACCGACCACCTGGACTGATCCAGCCAAACTAGATGTTGGTATTAAAATAATAGTTAAAGCGCTAGCAGCAATACCACATTTATCAGCAATTTTATCTGCAATTTCAACGGGTGGAACTTTATCTGCTTCGATAACAATATAGGCTTTATCTCCTGAATCACGATAGCCTAGCTCATCATAAAGCTCTTCACTACTACCCATAGCACGAGCAGGCCCTGAACCTAAGGCATTAAAAGCCTCTTTACCTTTACCATGATTCAAACTCCAGCCGGCATATTGACTACCTAAACAAGATAAAACTGGATTAGTACTATGCACATCTAGATGCCAGGACCAGTTTCGAAAATTAGTAGAAGCACGTAATTTAACCGTTCCCAAACCACCCATACAAATTTCGGCAATAATTCGGCCCGCTTCTAAACCACCATGAACATTAATACCAGCATCAATAATGCGACAGCCGTTTTCCATTTCCGAAATACCAAGTCGTAATGACTCTGCATTTAAAACTAAATGGTCGACTAATGGTGCGGTTAATTTATTCAGACTAGGTAATGCTAATTTTTGATTCACTCTTGATATCCTCTAATTTTTTATAATACTCATGCTGCATTCTGCTCAGCAAAAATAATGGTTTCAATTTGATTCAAACGACTAAATAGTTTGGACTTAACTTTGTCTAATGAAGACTCTTCTGCATGTACTGTACATATAGGAAACCTTGCTGATATAACATTACCGAATTCTGGTCTGTCTTTCACCCAGCTTGGCCATTTTACTTTATCGCTTATTACGATATTTTCTTTAGCATATAAAATAGCATAACCTTTTATGTTTTCTGAACATGCGCTATGTTCATTCCAATTGAATGGTTTTCCATCGAAACAGGCAATATGGGCATCAAATAATGATTGTTGTGTTTCGTGTAATTCAAATGAAGCCGGAAACCTTGGGTTCACTTCAAGCACAACAACATCACCCGCTTCATTAATAATATAATCAAGTCCGCAAAGACCTTTTAAACCAGTATCAGCAGTTACTTTGTTAATAATGTCTTCAATAATTTCTTTGTTCTCAACAGTACCTCGACCTAAACTTATTGCGCCTTGATACAAAAAAGGCATCTCGGCAAACTCATTTGAATGTAATTGCTGGTTAAATCCAATAACAAATGCACGAGTACCGTTAGCCAAAAACACAGCACTCATTGCATTCCCAGCAATATATTCCTGAAAATAAAAATCTTTCTCATTTTCAAAATTGATTTGATCGCACCAATTAACATGATCGCCACCGGTCCCGCCGATATTTTTTTTCAGATATTTTTTTGAATTATCTGGTTTTGTAAGTAAATAATCAGGGTGCAGAATAAAATTTTTATCCAGCATCTTGAAAAAACTAACAGGATCTTTTAACGCGATGATCACATCCTTACCGCTGGCAAAAAGAGGAACTATTTTGCTAAGTCTATCAAGTTGATCAGCGCTTGATTCAAATCCTGAACCGGTAACAAGTTTAATACCTGGATAACGAGAAATAACTTTCTCTATGAGATTCAACAGTTCTTCTTCGTCAAAACCATCCCTACTAAAACTAAGCTGATAAACTGATTTGGAAAAAGATCTTGTATCCTCATCGTTGAAACAATCAGCAGCAATTACATTATACCCTGCCCGGTTAGCGGAAGCTGCAATCGCTCTAGCAGAACGAGCAATGATAAGATAATCAGCCATTAATCAATTCCATAACGAAGAGTTATAGACACGCTATAACTCTCCATGAAACAGTTAGATTAAAGTTTTGCTGCAATCTCTCTTGCAACATTAAATGCTTTTTCATGATCAAGATAAAGCGGTTCATCCGTATCCTTCATCATTTCAAACATCGTAAAGTGAACTTTGTACTTAACATCACCAACTGCAAGTGCACCAAGACCTAACGCTTTCTTTGGGGTACTTGGTAATTCGACGCCCATGTCATGCACGCCCACACCTTCGATTCCCAATGGTGGAACCGCATTGACATCAGCAGCAATTTCAAGATTTGTTGCCTGTTCCAACTGTCCTTTGGACAATACCTGAATACCCGCTTTTGCTGCGCCAATAACAATATTTGTTTTAGGCAAAAATTCCATTATTTTCTCGTCTGTACTACTGTCAGCTCCGTACATTTCTACGCCAAAACGAGCATTGTATTCAGACGCATATTCCTTTGCGACCTTAGCACCACGTCGACTGGTTAAATGAACCTCAGCGCCACATTTTGCAGCCAATATACCGGCACAAACACCTACAGGACCGGTACCACCAATAATATCGATACGCTTGCCTTCCAGACTATCGCCCGTTTTCTTTTTTAACTGTCCTTCAATACATGCCATTAATGCTGCAGCGGTAGTTATCGCACCACTGGGGTCAGCAAAAACCGATACTTCAAATGGTGGCACCATTGCTGACTTTGCACGATTTAGCATATCGATTGCCAAACCAAACTCCCTACCACCGATAAATATTCCAGTTCTTTTAACCCCTTTTTTACCGCGAGAAAAAATAGTGTCTTGAGTTAACGCATGAATGTCATCCAGTGCAACTTCTGAGTAAGGGATCACAGCATCAATTTCTGCTTCATAAGCCATATTTACGTCAAATGGACTGACGTTTTTGGTAGAGTTAAATATGTGTAACAAATACGGATCTTTCATCTTTATCTTTTTCCTGATTTATTTAATAAATTATTTACTTCTAAGTTTTCTTTTTGTTGCGATGGTTTCGTACTACTAACCGAAATTATTGCCGGATTATTACAGGCTTTACTCATAACAAATCGCAACCTTGATTCAGCTTTCCACTCTGTTCTACGCTTCTTCAGGGCTTGGAAAGCGGTTCTTTCGTCAGGAAAGATAGCAAATCCAGTGGGTCCCCAGGAACTTTGCCCCATAGCCGTCGCCCCTTCACTCGCCATAGAGTCAAGAATAGGTTTGAGTAGTGGTGACGTGTAGCGTCCGCCCTGTGCGGCAGCAAAATAATCACCGACAATATTTTGTATTTGCGTAATTGCATTGCCAAAACTTGAACAATCGTTTTCACTTATAGCCGGCAATACTTGCATCAATGTCAATCTGCATAGTAAACCTGATGTTTCTTCATTCATTGGCGGCAAAGTATTAAAAGCACGTCGCTCTGGCACGCCATTCATGCCTTCTGCGGCACCATCAAATATCAAAACAATGCGCCAGTGTTCAGGAAACGGCATATGGCTGATAACCGGAGGCACTTCTGTATTTTCACCTCGTCCACCATCAACAATAAATCCACCATGCATAAAAGTGCCAATACCAACGCCTGATCTCGCACCGCGATGTAACATCGCTGCCAAACGACCAGAATTTTGCTCTGGTAGCTTGTATAAATTGACTATTGCAGTTGCCACGGCAAGCGATAGTTGCGTACCTGAACCAAGACCAGAATGCTCTGGAATAGCAGACTTAATGGTCATTTTGACGCCACCATCAATACCAAAATGCGACAATACTTGTTCAGCGTAATTTTCTGCTCGCTTTGATGAAGGCCCTGTAATTGCAATATCATCCGCATATTCAGCGACAAGTGAGGTTTCGACATCAGATATTGAAAGCCCCAAACTACCGAATCTTCTATCAAATCCACCGTTCATATCAAGAAAACCAAGATGTAACCGTGCTGGAGCGCAAACACTGACGTATCTTGAATTTATATTTGATTTGTTATCTTTCATTTTGATATGGAAACTGACCTGATTTAATGCAGCAAAAAACGGGTCATTATACTGTAAGTAACTAATTTGAGATAGTATTTAGGCTAAGATTTAATCAAGATGAAATTGGGTTTGTTCTTCTACAACAGAGCAGACTATAATCAGTGCAATTCAAACTTGAGGTGAAGTTAGTGGCAGAAAAATTAACTCTTATTCCGGGACGCTCTGCTAAACAAGGGACTTCTCTCAATCAAGGAAAATTAAAAGACGAATACATAGAAGTGACCTCCACTCTGGAAATGAATCAGGATGACATGGATAGAATGAAACTGGTTGATGGGGATGAAGTTCGTCTAAAAAATGATATCGGTGAAACTATCGTCCGTTGCCTTGGAAAAAAACCGGAAGATTTGCCTATAGGTACCGCTTTTATCCCCTATGGGCCACCATCTAGCGAATTAATGGCTAGTGATACTGCTGGCTGCGGCATGCCACTGTCCAAGCATATGATAGTAGAAATTGAGAAAATCCTAAGTTAAACGCATACTATAGACAATTGTAAGATTGAGGTGAGTTCCAAGTGACTGAAAATACCAAAATCGTTAAGAATGCAACTTGTACATTCTGTGGCTGTGTCTGTGATGACATGGAACTCCATGTCGACCTTGTTGAGAAAAAAATCACCAAAGCAAAAAACGCCTGTGTTTTAGGCCGAGCCTGGTTTGCAGAGCACACTATCGAAGAAGGTGCGCCTATGGCAATGATCGATGGTAAGGAAGTCTCCATCGAAGAGGCGATTGAAGAAGCCGCTCAAACCCTGGCAAATGCAAAATTTCCAATTACCTATGGCCTCAGTGATACAACCTGCGAGGCTCAGCGACAGGCAGTCGCAATAACCGATATTATTAAAGGCAATATAGATACAACGACTTCTGTCTGCCACGGCCCTTCTGGACTTGCTTTTCAAGGCATTGGTGAAAGTACAAGTACACTTGGTGAAGTCAAAAATCGAGCTGATTTAGTCATCTATTGGGGTGGCAACCCTGCAGAATCACATCCTCGTCATTTTGGCCGTTACGCTGTTACGCCGAAGGGTATGTTTACACCTGGCGGCAAAAAAGATCGCACAGTTGTTCTGGTCGATGTACGAAAAACAAAAAGCTCGCCTGTTGCTGATATTCTAATTAAACCAAAACTCGGTAAAGATTTTGAAATTTTGTGGGCACTGCGTGCATTGGTAAAAGGCAAATATATCTCAGCCGATATTGAGGAAGAAACAGGTGTTCCACTCGAAGTTCTTCAAGATCTGGCTGAACGCATGAAAAATTGCCGTTTTGGTGTACTTTTCTTTGGTATGGGCTTAACCATGACGCGTGGTCGTCATTTCAATTCTGGTGCCCTGCTCGCATTAGCAACAGATTTAAATGAATTCACACACTTTGTTGCAAAACCGGTTCGCGGTCACGGTAATGTAACCGGTGCAGATAATGTTGTTTCCTGGCAAACAGGCTATCCATTTGGCGTCAACTTTAGTCGAGGATACCCGCGATTTAACCCAGGTGAGTTTACAACAGTAGACACGCTCTCAAATGGTCATGCGGATGCTGCGTTAATCATTGCCAGTGATCCGGCATCAAATTTTCCAAAGAAAGCAATTCAGCATTTAAAAAGCATACCCGTTGTCTGTCTGGACACTAAGCGCACAGAAACGAGCAAAGATGCACACGTTGCTTTTCGAACATCAACTTATGGTATAAATACGGGTGGAACAGCTTATCGAATGGACGATGTTCCCATAACATTAAGACCGGCATTTGAATCACCATTTCCAGATGACGAGACTATATTAACCGGGATAAAAAAACGTGTTAATGAATTAAGATTGGCAAGACATTACGCAAGAGGAGCAAGTGGCGAAGCGAAAGTAGCAGCAAAAACATTACTTTAATTACTGCAAAAATGCGGTAATTTTTGTAACATTGATTTTTACAGATTTACTGAGACCATTTACGAGAATTACAAACTAAACAAAATAGTTAGTACGAATATATTCAAGACTACTTTGGTTAGAAAAAAGCAATAAACAGTCGTCGTAAAATTACTCATAAAAATATAAAATAATATTTAGGGGTATTTGATGGCAGCTTCAATGCGCATCATCAATGGCAAGGTTTATGATCCTGCCAACAATATTGATGGCGAAATTAAAGAGATATGCATCAAGGATGGAAAAATTGTTGATTCAGTCGGTGATGACGCAACAATAGTCGATGCACAAGGTATGGTTGTCATGCCTGGCGGTGTCGATATCCATTGTCATATCGCTGGTCCAAAAGTAAATGCTGCCCGAAAATTGCAACCCGAAGACCATCGTCACGATGTTCATCCTTCGACACCGTTTACTCGTTCCGGCACTGGCGGAACAGTACCTTCAACATTCGCAACAGGTTATCGCTATGCCACTTTGGGTTATACAACGGCAATGGAAGCTGCAGTTACGCCGATCGGTGCAAGGCATACCCTGGAAGAATTTCATGACACACCCGTTATCGACAAAGGCTTTTATGTTCTATTGGGTGAAAACATTTTCTTGCAGAATTTGTTACGCGAAAAACGTATGGAAGAGTTTGACCAGGCCGTGGCCTGGTGGGTAAATGCAACCAAAGCTTATACGGTCAAATTGGTAAATCCTGGTGGTGACGAACCCTGGAAAGGTAAAAAGAATTCCAACGTCTCAGACATTGATGAAAAAACAGATGAAGACCTGACTCCACGTCAGATTATTGAAGCGTTTATTAAATCTGTTAATAAACAAGGTTTCCCTCACCCACCGCATATTCATTGTAATAATCTAGGTCATAGTGGTAATTACATAACTACACTGGAAACTATGAAAACTGCGGGTGATCTACGAGCACACATAGCGCATATCCAGTTCCATAGTTATGGTGGTGAATTAGGTAAAAATCCAATCTCTAAAGCTGCAGAAATTGTTGAGTATGTTGATAACCATCCGAATATCACCTGTGATGTAGGTCAAGTTATGTTTGGTAAATCGACCATCATGACAGCTGATGCACCTTTAGCTTACGTACTAAAAGGTCATACCAAAGGAAAATGGGTTAATGCAGACACTGAATGTGAAAGTGGTTGCGGTATTGTCCCATTCCAATATCAAGAACATGTTTACATGCACACTCTGCAATGGGCGATTGGCCTGGAAATATTTTTACTTTCCAAAGATCCATGGCGAGTGATTTTATCTACTGACCATCCTAACGGTGGTTCATTTATGAATTATCCAAAACTGATTAAATTACTGATGGATAAATCATTCCGTCATGAAGAAATGAAACGTGTTAATCAAAAAGCATTAGACAATTGTTCACTACGTGACCTGCAACGTGAATTTACTTTGAATGAAATCGCTATCATTACCAGAGCTGGACCAGCAAGAGCCTTAGGCTTAACAAGCAAAGGCCACCTTGGTGTTGGCGCAGATGCTGACATTACCATTTACGATGAAATGGAAGATAAGGAGATGATGTTTAACGCGCCACGATATGTCATCAAGTCAGGACATTCCATTATTGAAAATCACGAATTTAAAAATGATTTTATTGGCAAGTTGTTACACATCACACCCGATTATGACAAGAAGATTGAAGAAGTCGTACAACCTTTCTTCGAAAGTTATTATTCAATCGAGTTTTCTAACTATGCAGTCGCAGATAGTTATTTACATGATCATGAAATCATTCCGACTGGAAACGCTTAAGCATGAAAATTAAATCAACAGAAATTGTCGATACCTTTGCTGAAGCATTTAAAATGTATGGCAGCCGCGTGATTATCACGGCTGAAACAAAAGAATGGGCGATGGCCGCAGCACAATCAATTACAGGCTTTGCTACTTCTGTTATTGGATGTAAATGCGAAGCAGGAATTGAAACTGAAATAAAAGCTGAAGATACTCCTGATCTACGACCTGGCGTTAGCGTTCTAATATTTGCTATGGATGCTGAAAGTCTAGGCAAACGTTTAATGGAACGCATAGGTCAATGTGTCATGACCTGCCCTACTACAGCTTGTTATAACGGTTTATCCGAAGGCACTCCCGTTGTCGTTGGTGGACAGTTGCGTTACTTTGGTGATGGACATCAAATCAGTAAGGTCATTGATGACAATAAATTTTGGCGCATACCTGTTATGGATGGTGAATTCCTGATTGATGATACATTTCAAGTTCAGGAATCTGTCGGCGGCGGCAATATATTAATACTCGGCAAAGACCAAAAATCCGCTTTAAAAGCAGCCAGCGCTGCAACCAAAGCCATGCGCCAATTATCGGATATCATTCTGCCCTTTCCTAACGGTGTCGTTAGAAGTGGTAGTAAGGTCGGTTCAAAATATAAATCGTTAATTGCGTCAACTAATCACGCCTATTGCCCAACATTGCGTGGCAAAGTTAAACATTCTGATCTTGATGATGGGATTAATAGTGTACTTGAAATTGTCATCGACGGTTTAAGTCTAAAAGCAGTTGAAGAAGCCATGCGTGTCGGTATGGAAGCTGCTGCAAAGCCGGGAATTAAAAAAATATCTGCTGGAAATTACGGTGGAAATCTGGGGCAGTATCATATTCATTTACATCAACTAAGTGCCCAGAAAGGATAATGATAAAATAAAATGGCTCTTAAATTAAAACTACATACTAAACCTGATGTGCCTTTAGAAGCCGACTGCATTAGTCCTGACCGACTACAGTCCTTAAGTGATAATGAAATTAGTAATTTAACTTTATTCCATGGTAATCGTCAGGTATGCCTGGGTGATTTCTTTGAATGTTCTGGTAAGTTTGATGGAGAAGTCATAGTCGAAGGCGACCTAAGTAATATCAAGCATATTGGTTCTGCCATGTCACTTGGAAAACTTACTATTAAAGGTGATGTTGGCGTTCATACCGGTGCAGGTATACGTGGTGGCGAACTCGTTATAGAAGGCAATGTATCTGATTGGCTCGCACCTGAAATGCTAGGTGGAAGAGTGATTGTAAAAGGCAGTGCCGGTCATATGGTAGGCAGCGGTTATCGAGGTAGCACTGTCGGTATGCAAGGTGGTGAAATTATTGTCCATGGTGATGTTAAAAATGAAACAGGTCATGTCATGCGACGTGGACTGATAGTTGTTGGTGGTAATTCGGGAGACTTTACCGGCGTTAATATGCTTGCAGGTACGATTATTGTTCTTGGCGAAATGGGAATTAGAACAGGTGCAGGTATGAAACGCGGCTCGATTATTTGTCAGCACAAGGCTGATATTCTTCCCACTTTCAGCCGAAGTTGTAACTACCAACCTTCTTTTCTTAGACACTATTTTAAATATCTGAAAACAATGGGTCTTTCTATCAGCGATTCATTACTTAATGAACCTTTTGAACGTTGGTGCGGAGATTCAGTAGAGTTAAACCGAGGGGAAATTCTTTTATACGCAGGTAAATAATTATATCACCAGAGCAATTGCCTAATAGGGCTGAGGAGAAAACGATGACTACAATCGTAACTGAAAATTGTAAAAACTGCCGATTCACTGATTGTGTAACAGTTTGTCCGGTCGCTTGCTTTCATTATGACGACGAAATGTTATACATCGATCCAGACACCTGCATTGATTGCAGTGCCTGTATTCCAGAATGTCCTGTACAAGCAATTTACGAAGGTGATGATATTCCTGAAGACCAAGAAAAATGGATTGAGATCAATGCAGAAAAAGCGCCTGGTCTTCCTGTTTGTGAAGAACAAATGGAACCATTGCCTGGTGCTGAAGAACGAAAAGCAGCATTGGGATTCTGATTTTAAACACCTTTAAAATAATTCATTTAATACTATGGCTAAACTTGGCTCTGAAGAGAATCCTTTATTAGTTGCAATAGTCGGTAGTGGCCCAAGTGGTTTCTACGCGGCTGAAGCGTTACTTAAATCTGAAATTAACGTTAAAGTTGATGTCTTGGAAAAACTCCCCTCCCCGTATGGGCTTGTTCGAAGCGGCGTAGCTCCTGATCATCAAAAATTAAAACAAGTTATAGAACTTTATAAAAAAACAGCAGATTCCCCAAACTTCAATTTAATAGCGAATGTCAATGTGGGAACGGATATCACTATCGAAGAACTTTGCCAATCTCATCACGCTGTTATTATAACTTCTGGCGCAGAGACTGACAGAAAACTGGGTGTGCCTGGTGAAGATTTACATGGCAGTTATACCGCAACCGAATTTGTTGGCTGGTATAACGGTCATCCTGATTATAGAGATCGTGAGTTTGATCTATCCCACGAAGTTGCCGTAATTATTGGACAGGGTAATGTCGCTGCAGATGTCAGCCGTATATTGTCGAAAACAGTTGATGAATTAAAACACACTGATATTGCTCAACATGCATTAGACGCCTTGGCAGAAAGTAAAATTAAGGAAATTCACGTCATTGGTCGACGTGGTCCAGCTCAAGCCAAATTTACACCCAAAGAGTTACGCGAATTTGGCGAACTTTCAGACTGCAATTCTATTGTCAGAGCTGAAGACATGATTCTCAATCCTGAAAGCGAAAAAGAATTAGAAGAAAAAAGTAATATCGCTAGTAAAAAGATCTACGATCAGTTTTGCGAATTTTCCAAACGCGAACCAGACCCAGCTAAGTCAAAAAACTGCTATTTCAAATTTCTTATGGGTCCGAAAGAACTTGTTGGCAATACAAAGCTTGAAAAAGTCATTCTTGAGAAAAACCAACTTTCAGGCGAAGCATTTAAACAGTCTGCCAGAGGAACAGGTGAAACTATAGAGCTCGAAACAGGTATTTTGTTTCGCAGTATAGGCTACCGTGGTGTTCCCATTGTTGGCGTCCCTTTTCATGAAAGTTGGGGCACAATTCCGAATGAAAATGGAAGAATTACAGATAACGATGGCAATATAGTCCCAAATCTCTATACCGCCGGTTGGATAAAACGTGGTCCCAGCGGCATTATTGGCACGAATCGCGCATGTAGTGTCGAGACAGTTCAATGTTTGCTGGAAGATGTAGAGAAATTAGATGATGGGACGAACAAGTCCGGGGCGGAAAATATTTATTCCATTCTAGATGCTAAAAACATTCGTCATATTAATTTTAGCGACTGGAAGAAAATCGATGCAAAAGAAATTGAAACGGGTGATCCTAAGGGCAAACCACGTGAAAAATTTACTCAAATCGATGAAATGCTTTCCATACTCAAATAGTTGAAAATAGATCACAACTTTTTCTGATTCTGCTCTGATTTTTCCTTAGAATAAACACTCTATAACACTGGCGCATAAGCTGTTGACAAGGTAGGCGCAAAACCCTATGGTTGCGCCCCAAATTTATATAAATAATTATAATAATTAGCTGAAAATCAAAGGAATTATCATTGGATAATAAGTCTGAAATCACTGCTGTAATCACTAAGGATGTTGCCTGTCCTTTTTGCGGAATATTATGCGATGATCTCGTAATTCAAAATCAGGACGATAATTTAAAAGTGATGGAAAATGGTTGCTCCAAAGCCATTGCTTCTTTTGAAAAAGAGTTACCTGAAGTTTCAGCAAAAATTAAAGGTCAAAATGTCTCACTCGACGACGCAATTGTCGCAGCTAGTAATATATTCAAAAAATCCCTTACACCATTAATCGCGGGTTTAGGCACAGATGTGTCAGGTATGCGAAGCGTCATGGAACTCGCTGACAAAACCGGAGCTATTCTAGATCATATGCATGGCAATGGTCTGATACGTAATACGTTAGTCTTACAGGATCTTGGTTGGATGATGACCACTATGGCGGAAATAAAAAATCGCGCAGACCTCGTTATTTTTGCTGGCACAGATGCTACTAATTTTCCACGTTTTTACGAACGTGTCATCTGGAATGAAAACTCCATGTTTATGAAAAATAAACATGACCGAGAGATTATATATATCGGAGACAAACTTAACGCCAAACCTGGTGTTAGCCCAAGCGGCAAACGTCCTACTGTCCTGAATTGTAAAACCGAACAAATTGGTGAAATCATATCCAGTCTACATGCTTTAGTAAGTGGTGCTGTTCTCGATGTAAAAGAAGTCGCAGGCGTTAAAATAAGCATCCTGCAAACATTAGCTGAAAAGATGAAGGCTACTAAATATGGTGTAATCGTAT
>JBFIIJ010000004.1:0-21406 GCA_041601315.1 Gammaproteobacteria bacterium | reverse complement strand
TGTGGATGATATTTTAATTATTGATTCTGTATCAGATAATTGCATTGGCTCCGCTGAAATTGCTGAAACGTTTTCCCAACTAAAGACAATACGTTTTAATTGATCCGGGCTAATATCGAGTTGTGAATGTAGCTTCCATTGACTATCAATTAATTCGATTTTATTTTCTGGAAATTCAATGGAGCTTATTTTGAAATTTTCAGGTATTAGTCTTGGGTCTGCAAAGAATGCTGCATTAGTCATGAGCTGTTGATAAAGAGAATCATTGATTAAATGAATTTTCCCATTAAATAAAACATAACGACGCTGATCAATTGCATCCGTATTCCCAAATTTAAATTCATGATCATTTAGTCTCATAACGATGACGGGTTCGGCAAGGCCAAGTTGCTCGAGATCAACTTCGTCAGTGTTTAGTTGGCTAAAAGATTCTACATTTAATATTCTTAACATAGCATTAATGCGCGCAATATTTGCACGATATTGCAGTGGAGCATTTATGCGCCATATTTCATTCTGTTTATTAAATTCAAAATCATCCAAATCTCTTCTTAATACTTTTATTTGAAGGATTTCACTTTGATCTATGTTTGAAAGGCGTGCTAATTCCTGAGTGGTGTCTTTTCCGCTGTTGATAATAATAATAGAAAGTAATGCAATGAAGCCAAGCAGGCCGATATTGATACCGAGTCTCGTATTCACGTTATTTTTTCTTTCGACGTATGCCGATGGTAATGCCTATAATGATTAATGCAGCGGGTAAAACAAATAAAAAGCCAATACCTATGATGCCTAATATTGTTGGCGAAATATTAAGTTGTGTATCGTTAGCAATTTTCGGTGGAATAGAAATAAATTCATCATCACTGCTTAACCAGTTAATTAATCTTGTGCCGAGTTCATTGTTGCCGCTATTAGCGAGATAAGTGTTTGATAAAAAGTCACCATCTCCTATGACAACAATACGTTGTTGTTTAGTAATGATTTCATCGGTGTCTTCTATTTCAACATCACGTTCCAGACTTAAACCAATTGTTAACGGACCCAGAGTATCTTTGTCTTCATTATATTCAACTTCGCCTTCAAGTTTACTTGTTTCGATCCAGGTATGATCGCCAGTTGTGATTATAGGCTTACTTGTCCATTCATCTGATTCGAGTATTTTAAGAGCACCAACCATTGGATAAAGTGTAGTGAATTCAAAGTTTTCTGTTACTGGATGTGCTGGATATAAACTACCGGTAACTAACGCAATAGTTGGGTCGTTAATACCAATAAGTTGTCCTGCATAATCAATTACAGCACCGGGATAAAACAAAATTGATAATTGCTCCGCTAACAAATCCAGCTTATACATTGGCCCTGGTTCATGTAGCCATAACAAGTTGCCACCTGCTTTAATATAGTTATTTATAATTGCAGTTTCACCCGGCAGATAATCTATGCGTGGCCCAGCAATAACTAAAATACTGGTGTTATCAGGAATTGATTGTGTCTCGCTAAGATTTATTGGTTGAACACGATAGCCTTTATTAAAAAGTTGTTTAACCCACTCGCTTAAATCATGGTTCGTCGTTTTTAAAGCGCTGCGTTCGCCGTGTCCTTCTACAAAAGCAACCCATCTTTCCTGATTGCGCGCTAATCGTTGTAAGGCATTAGTAAACACCTGTTCTTCATCAGAAGTTACGTGTTCGTTGCGATCTTGGTAACGTATTATAATTTCGCCATCAACAGTAATACCGAGATTACGAACTTCATCAGGCACAGCATCCGGATTAACAAAACGTAAAACAATATCCGGTTTATGTCGTTGGTATTTTCCGATAAATTTTTTAACAGCATCACGTAATAATGAGTTCTCGCGCGCATAAGATGTAATTTCGATCGGATCAGGCATCTGCGCTAACAGATCACGGCTAGCTTCTGATAAGGTGTGTCGACCGTTCGCCGTCCAGTCGTATTCGACGGTATGTTTTTGACTTAGCCAGGCTAATAAACCCAGCACAATGCTTAACAGGAAAAACATAACAATGCTGTTTAAGCGAGATTGGAATCGTGTTTTGCTTGTTACGAACATATCAAATCACCCATGAGTCCGTTCAGCATCAAGTCGCCAAATACTTAGTAGAATAAAAAACAGGCTTACAAATATATAAAACAATACGTCAGCAGAGTTGAATACGCCATTTAACAAACTCGTGTAGTGTTTAAGTAAGGATAAATAAGAAAAGATGGCTGCTGTACTTTCTGATGAGTTAGTGCCGGCAATGTTAATAATCCATAATAAAAACAGAACGCCAAAAGTACTAATTGCTGCAGTAGAAGCCTGTTTGGTTACAGAAGAAATAAATAAACCTATTGCGGCGAATGAAGAGGTTAACAGTAATAATCCAATGAGTCCTGAAGCTATTTGGCCAAGATCAAGTTGCGTACCAAATAATAGCGATGCAGGCATTAAACTAATTATCGCAAGCATTAAGCAATAGAAAACAACCATGCCAAGATACTTGCCAAGCACCAGTTCAGTAATACTTAATGGCGAAGAAAATAATAACTTTATTGTGCCGAGTCGGCGTTCTTCAGTGATTAAACGCATAGTTAATAAAGGTGACACTAATAACATAACAACGCCGGCTATTTGATACATGCCGGATACGACAACTTCGGTTAATCCTGTTCCGGCTGAAGCAGGTTGCATGTATTGAGACAATAATAGATAAAAGAATATAGCTAATAAAAATTGTACTACCGCAAGAATGATCCATGCTAAAGGCGATTTGAATAATCGACGTAGTTCATTCGTAGCAATTAATAAAATATTATTCATCATCTATACTGTTTTCTTGTGTCAGGCTATTGTCGCCGTAAGTTAATTGCATAAACACAGTTTCAAGTGATGTGTCACTTTGGCTTAATTTGTATAACCCCCATTTTTCTTTGACTGCTTTTTCAAGAATAGCTTCGGTTGCATCTGTATCAGGAGTAAAATTAATTCGTAACATATCCTTATGGTTGCTTTCCGCTGATGCAACACCTTCAATACTTAGCAGATCTTCTAACGCAGGCGGGTTACTCAAAGCAATTTCAATATGATCCGTTTTATCAGAATCATTTTGTAAATCTTTCATCGCTTTATCTAAAACAATTTTTCCCTGATTAATAATCAATACTCGATCACAAAGACTTTGTACTTCTGAAAGAATATGGGTTGATAATATAACGCTATGGTCTTCTGCTAGTTCAAGCATTAATTCCCTTATTTCTCGAATCTGTAAAGGATCGAGACCAGAAGTGGGTTCATCAAGAATAATAACGGAGGGTGAATGAATGATTGCCTGAGCAATACCAACTCGTTGTTTATAACCTTTAGAAAGGTTTTGTATCAGTCTTGAACCTGAGCTTTCCAGTCCACAACGTTGTTTACTGAGTTTAACAGCTTCATCAATCGTATCTTTATTTATGCCGCGTAATTTTCCAGCATAGTTTAAATATTCGTCTACAGTAAGATCGTCATATAACGGCGGCTGTTCAGGTAAAAAACCAATATGTTGTTTTGCTTGTCTAGGTGCTTCATTAATATCATGCCCAGCGATTTTAACGGAACCATGATTTGCAGCAAGAACCCCACAGATGATTTGCATAGTAGTTGATTTGCCGGCACCGTTAGGGCCGAGGAAGCCGAGGATTTCACCACGATGAACATTAAAGCTCACATTTTCTATGGCACGTTGTTCACCATAAAAGCGGGAAAGCTCCTGAACTGATATAAGAATTTCGTTCTCCATTGCGAAGCTATTATTCTTATAACTTCATAACTTGCAAGTCCCTATTATTAAATGCAGCTAATGTGAGTTAATACCGACGAGACATTTATCGATTTTGTATATTTTTATGGTGAAATAAAAAGGACAGATAAAGTGCGTTCAAGCCCAAAGTTGACTGAACGAACTATATTAAAAAGAAATCAGTGACTTGAGCATAACCAGTTAAACAGCAATATAGTTGTGATTTAGTCATTCCTGTAGATGGGTAGATATTCGGGTTGGCATCAAAATTCCGCGAGAACTGATCTTTTCGACTAGAATAAGTCATGTAGGAAAAATAATTATAGAAAATTACGATAAAAACGCTTTATAGCGTAAAGATTTACAGGTCTGCAAAATGTTAAATGGTTTAATTGAATTACCCTGGTGGGGTTATATTTTGATAACCCTCGTTCTAACACATATCACAATAGTTTCCGTTACCGTGTATTTACACCGTTGTCAGGCGCATCGTGCCCTTGCACTACATCCGGTAATAAGTCACTTCTTTCGTTTCTGGTTATGGCTGACTACGGGCATGGGCACCAAAGAGTGGGTCTCGGTGCATCGTAAGCTTCACGCCTAGGTTGAAACAGTAGATGATCCGCATAGCCCGATAATTTTCGGAATAAATAAAGTCTTATGGGAAGGTCTCGAGTTATATCGCGCTGAAACGGCAAATCCGGAGACATTAGAAAATTACGGACATCAAACACCGGATGACTGGATTGAACGAAAGATTTATAGCAAGTTCACCTTTCTCGGTATAGTGAGTCTGTTTTTCATTAATTTTGCTTTGTTTGGTTTTCTTGGTATTTCAATCTGGGCGATCCAAATGGCCTGGATTCCTTTTTTTGCTGCGGGCGTTATTAATGGTTTAGGACATTGGAGTGGCTATCGAAATTTCGAACCCCCCGATGCATCGACCAATATTGTTCCGGTCGGTATTTTGATCGGTGGTGAAGAATTACATAATAACCATCATGCTTTTGCCAGTTCAGCCAAGTTCTCAATCAAGCGGTGGGAATTTGATATTGGTTGGTTCTATATAAATACCTTAAGTTTTTTCAGATTGGCCAAAGTTAAGAAGCTGGCTCCTACCCCCATGTTTAATAGCGACAAGCCTTTGGTTGATCAAGATACGGTGAGTGCCGTTATTACAAATCGACTGCATGTTATGTCTGACTACGCGCGTGAAGTTATTGGCGAAGTATATAAAGATGAAATGCGTAAGGCGAATGTTACTCGCAGGCGGCTATTACGCCGAGGCCGAAAATTATTTAGTCGGGCAGATAATTTATTAGATCAAAATGCTGAACAGCATTTAAATCATCTGTTGGCTCAGTTTGATACTTTAAATATTGTTTATGAATTTAGACAAAAGTTACAAAATATCTGGCAGGAAAAATCAGTAACGCGAGATTCTTTAGTGCAATATTTACAAGAGTGGTGTCAACAGGCTGAAGCTACTGGTATTGAGGCTTTGCAGGAATTTTCCAGAAATATTCGAGCTTATACTCTGGAGCCACAACCGGTTTATGCGTAAGAAAAGCGGGTTTTATTTTATCTTTGCTTCTTTGTAGATGACGTGCTTACGGGCAACAGGGTCGTATTTCTTAATTTCCATTTTGTCCGGCATGGTGCGTTTATTTTTGGTCGTTGTGTAAAAGTGACCATTGTTCTCTGAAGAGACGAGTTTGATTTTATCGCGCATATTATTTTACCTTAGCTCCCTTTATTACGGAGTTTGATGTCAGCAAGGACACTTTCAATGCCATCTTTGTCGATAATACGTAAGCCTTTTGTGCTAACGCGTAATCTGACCCAACGGTTCTGACTTTCAATCCAGAATCGTCTTGATTGTAAGTTTGGCATAAAACGGCGTTTCGTTTTGTTGTTTGCGTGGGAAACGTTATTCCCAGCCATTGGGCGCTTACCGGTTACTTCGCATACTCGTGACATGATTCTTCTCGTCGTTCATAATAAAAAAGAGCGCGGATTGTACATGGATTAAAGCCCTGATCCAAGTACCGAATCCAAGTATTTGCAAGGGTACTGACTATAATAATCCGCGTTCGGCTAATGATATTGCTTCGCCATTACCAATAACAAGATGGTCTAACACCCGTACATCGACCAGTTGCAGGGCTTTTTTCAATTCTTTGGTTAAATTAATGTCAGATTGGCTCGGTTCGGCGACACCTGACGGGTGATTATGGGAGAAAATAACCGCCGCCGCATTATGTTTTAGCGCCGCACGCACAACTTCTCTGGCATGTACTTGAGCGCTATCGATAGTCCCTCTGAAAAGTTCGTCAAAACTGATTAAACGATGGCGATTATCCAAATATAGACAGGCAAATACCTCATAAGGGTAGGCGCGAAGCTTTAGAGTCAGAAATTCGCGTGTTTGTTCAGGGTTGGTAAATGCATCACCAATTTCGAGTCCTGCTTGCAAATAGCGTCGGCCAAGCTCAATTGCCGCCTGAATTTGAGCATACTTGACCATGCCCAGACCTTTAGTCTCGCAAAATTGTGTTTGTTCACTATCAATTAATTGGCGTAATCCCTGAAACTTGTCTAATAATTCTCGAGCAAGATCCAATGCCGATAGGCCTTTGCGGCCAGTTCTAAGAAAAATAGCGAGTATTTCGGCATCCGATAGGGCTGTTGGTCCCTTTTCTAATAGTTTTTCTCTAGGCCGTTCCTGGATTGGCCAGCTGGATATGGGCATTTGTAACACTCCTTGTTACGGTTACTTTTAAATGTATGTAAGCACATGCTTAATATGTACGTTACTTGGAAGAATAATAAGGTAAAATCAATTATATATGTATCAATTAGCTGGAAAACGAATTTTATTAGGAGTGACGGGCGGAATTGCAGCTTATAAGTCTGCTGTTTTGTTGCGCCTGTTACGAAGTCATGGCGCGGATGTTCGTGTCGTCATGACTCACGGTGCTATTGAGTTTGTAACCCCGCTTACCTTTCAAGCCTTATCAGGAAAACCTGTACATACTGAGTTAATGGATCTGGAAGCTGAATCTGCGATGGGTCATATTGAATTAGCAAGGTGGGCGGATTTGATTTTAATAGCTCCGGCCAGTGCGAATTTTATTGCGAGATACGCAAATGGTTTTGCTGATGATTTATTAAGTACTTTATGTCTGGCAACGGATGCTCCGGTTATATTAGCGCCGGCGATGAATCAGCAAATGTGGCTAAATTCCGCAACACAGGAGAATCTGGATAAACTAAAGACGAGAGGTATAAGAATTTTTGGTCCGGCAGAAGGCGACCAAGCGTGTGGTGAATACGGTCCAGGTCGTATGTTGGAAGCAGAAGAGATTGCATTATTAACAGCAAAATCATTTGAGACGAACATTTTGTCTGGCTCTCGAATATTAGTGACTGCAGGCCCTACTCGCGAAGCTATTGACCCGGTACGTTATATTAGTAATCGAAGTTCTGGCAAAATGGGTTATGCCGTGGCAATGGCAGCGATAGAAGCTGGTGCAGAGGTGTCTCTTATTTCAGGGCCGGTTAATTTACCGCAGCCAGACAGAGCTAAGGTGACTAAAGTGAGCTCTGCTTCTGAGATGTATAGTGCTGTAATGCAGAAGATTTATGATACTGATATTTTTATTTCTGCTGCAGCTGTAGCAGATTACAGCCTGGAAACAATTTCAGAACAAAAAATAAAAAAATCCAGTGACTCATTTGAGTTAAAGCTGAAGAAGAATCCTGATATTCTGTCGGAAGTAGCTGCTCTGCAAAATGCGCCTTTTTCAGTCGGTTTTGCAGCTGAAACAGAAAACCTTGAAGATAATGCACAATTAAAATTACGCTCCAAGAAGCTTGATATGATTGCTGCAAATCAAGTGGGAGACGAGCAGGGTTTCGATGCAGATTCAAATGCATTGATGGTGTTTTGGAAAACGGGGCAAAAACAATTACAACAAGCGCCAAAAACAAGATTGGCGAGAAATCTTATAAATCTTATTGCTGATCAATATAATGGAAAAAATACAAATAAAACTCATTGATGAGCGTTTAGGAAAAGAATTCCCTTTACCAAATTATGCTACTGAAGGTTCTGCTGGCCTTGATCTATGTGCCTGCGTTGAAGAAGCCTTGACTGTAATGTCAGGTGAAACAGAATTAATCCCGGCTGGTTTTGCAATTCATATTGCTGATAGTGGCTATGCAGCAGTGCTGTTACCTCGTTCAGGTCTTGGCCATAAACATGGTATCGTACTGGGAAATTTAACCGGTTTAATTGATTCGGATTATCAAGGAGAAATTTTTGTTTCTTGCTGGAACAGAAGTGATGCGTCATACACAATAAATCCGGGAGACAGAATTGCGCAGATGGTGATAGTGCCTGTTGTGCAAGCGAAGTTCGAATTCGTTGAATCATTCACCGAGACAATTAGAGGCGCAGGTGGTTTTGGCCACACAGGTGTGTCTCAGGATTCAAGTATAAAAACAATGGAGAAAGTTAATGGTTGATGGGCCAGTTACTAATCGTCGATTTAGCCGTAGAACTGTCAGAAAGGCAGTTACTATTAGTGTAATCGTTCTGGTTCTTTTTGTTATTGTTGGCGGTAGTTGGGTGTTGTACTCAAAAATATCTGCTGATGCAAAGAAAGCTGAGCATGAGGCCAATGAATCAATGGCACGAAACATCGCAACACAGGCTCAGGAAAAACTGGGTTCCGTGAAAAAGAAACTTACGGCTTTAGCAAAAGATCAACAAACGATTAATTTGTTCAAAGAAGGTGCTGATAATGCAGCACTAAACGCGGTTGCCGAAGAGAAACAAACACAATTCGAACATGCATTAAAATTGCGATATTTAAAGCCTGGTTCATATGAGGTTGATAATGCATCAATACCACCGCTTACTTATGCTTCATTGGACATGCTTAAGAAAGCAGAAACAACGAGCCATATAAATTCAGAGGTTCATCTATTCGGAACACCAAACCAACATATCGTTGTCATCGAACGCGTTGTTAATAGTGCATTTGAATTAATAGGCTTGTTGCATTTGAGCCTGGACGTTGGCTTTTTTGATAGTTTTGCAAAAGAGTATAAATTAGATACAGGTTATGCCGAACTAACACAGGATGCTGCAGGAAAAACTCTGACCTTGACGTCAATTGGGAATGCTGGACTAAAGCAAGGCGAAGTAACAAAGGTTAGTGTGAATGATACACGTTGGCTTATTGCATATTGGTCAGGTGGTGAAGTTGTTATGGCAAGTGATGAGTCATCACCTGGTTTGCCGTTAGTACCTATTGTGATCGTATTGTTGCTTATGATCGGTGGCGTATATTTCGTAATGCAGAAAAAAGGCGCTGCAACAGTTGCATCGGATGAGGATTTGATTAATTACCAAGGTGCTGTGCGGGCAATAGCAGAAGGTGCTCATCCTGGTGTTGAACATATGATTCCGCATTTACCGAAAGGTGAACGAATCACAGCGAATTTAAAACCTGTTTCACAAGGCATGACAGGTGATGACGTAACCATGATCGCCACGCCTCCTCCAATAGTTAATTCGGAAGCTGTTACGGAGCCTGTAGAAGAAGAGCCAGCAGCACATCAAAATGAGATAGAGGAAGAACAACAATTAAAAATTGATCCAGTTGTTTTTCGAGCTTATGACATCCGTGGAATAGTTGAAGGGAGTTTAACAGAAGCAGCTGTATACGAAATTGCCAGAGCCATTGGCACAATGGCAAATGAACAGGGACAGCAAGGAATAGTGGTTGCTCGTGATGGACGTGTGTCCAGTCCGATGTTGGGCGAAGCATTGATAAAAGGTTTACGTAGCACCGGTCGTGATGTAATTGATATTGGTGTAGTACCTACACCAGTATTGTATTTTGCAACTCATCATCTTGAGACTGGTAGCGGCATTATGATCACTGGTAGTCATAATGCTCCTGAATATAACGGTCTTAAAATTATGTTGGCTGGCAAGACTTTAAGTGGTGATGATATTAAAGAGATCGAAAGTCGAGCAGCAGCTGGTGAACATGCAACTGGACAAGGCGATCTTCGTCACGCTGATATCTCTGCTGACTATGTTCGCCGAATATCAGAAGACATTCCTGTTGCCTTGGGCTCTTCATTAAAGATAGTGGTTGATTGTGCAAATGGTGTTGCTGGTACATTAGCGCCACAGTTACTTAATGCTATTGGCCACGACGTAATTGAAATGTATTGTGATATTGATGGTACTTTTCCAAATCATCATCCTGATCCTAGTCAACCTGAAAACTTACAGGAACTTATTGAAAGAGTGAAAGCGGAAGGCGCTGATATTGGTTTTGCATTTGATGGAGATGGCGATCGTTTGGGCGTGGTTGACGCGGAAGGCAATATCATCTGGCCGGATCGTCAACTTATGTTACTTGCTAAAGATGTGCTTTCGCGTAATCAAGGAGCGCAGATTATTTTTGATGTTAAATGTAGCCGTTATTTAAAATCAATTATTGAAACGAATGGTGGTAAACCATTAATGTGGAAAACAGGACATTCATTTATCAAGAACAAGATGAAAGAAGTCGACGCACCACTTGCCGGCGAAATGAGTGGCCATATCTTTTTTAAAGAACGTTGGTATGGTTTTGATGACGCTTTATATACATCGGCACGTTTAGTTGAAATTTTTACCAATTCTAAAATTAAACCAACAGAATTATTTGCCGAACTACCTGAAGGTGTTTCAACACCGGAATTAAGAATGGCTTTAAGCGAAGATCAGCATGCGGGTTTTATGGAAGAGCTTGCTGATAAATTATCTGTGTCAGATGCTGAAGTTATTACTATTGACGGTTTACGTATTGAATATAGTGACGGCTGGGGCTTAGCGCGTCCTTCAAATACATCGCCCTATATTATTTTAAGGTTCGAAGGAGAAAGCGAAGCAGTACTCGAACGTATTAAGTCGGAGTTTCGTGCTGCTATTAAACTTGTTATATCAGATGCTGAGTTACCCTTTTAATGGCTGGTATTTCTTGTATCGTTTTTAAATAGTTCGAACTTAATCATATTAATCATAAAAGTACATTAATGTCAGAATCAAACAAAGAGCCTGCTTATATTGCAGAGGTTTTAACAGAAGCCTTACCTTATATAAGGAAATTTAGAGGGAAAACAATCGTCATTAAATATGGTGGAAACGCCATGTCTGATGAAAAGCTTAAGTCAGGTTTTGCACGTGATGTTGTGTTAATGAAACTGGTTGGCATGAATCCGGTCATAGTACATGGTGGTGGCCCACAGATTGGTGTGCAGCTGGAAAAGCTGGGTAAAAAATCCGAGTTTATTGAAGGCATGCGTGTTACTGATAACGAAACTATGGATATAGTGGAAATGGTTTTGGGTGGTTTAGTTAATAAGGAAATTGTTAATCTTATTAATCGACATGGCGGTAATGCGGTTGGTTTAAGTGGTAAAGACGGTGGTTTAATTCGCGCCAGGAAACTGGAAGTAAAACGAAGCGGCCCGGAATTTGATGTGCCTGAAATAATTGACATAGGTCACGTTGGTGAAGTTGAAAGTATTGATACCGCTGTGGTTGATATGTTGATGCAGGGTGATTTTATTCCCGTCATCGCACCAATCGGCGTTGATGAGTCCGGACAGTCTTACAATATAAATGCTGACCTTGTCGCTGGAAAAATAGCAGAAGTATTAAAAGCGGAAAAATTAATTATGTTAACTAATACAGCTGGTTTACTTGATGCTGAAGGAAAAGTGTTAACCGGGCTTTCTGCAGAAGAAGTTGATGATTTAATAAAAAAAGGCGTCATACATGGAGGAATGTTGCCCAAGATTGGTTCAGCATTAGATGCTGTACATGCAGGCGTGAAAACATCACATATTATTGATGGTCGAGTTCAGCATGCTGTATTACTGGAGATACTTACTGACGTGGGAGTAGGTACTTTAATTCATGGGCGTAGAAACGCATCTACTTAAAATATAAGAATATTGTAATGACAACGAATTCCAAACCAAATAGAAAGCAACAAATTCTGGAAGTATTAGCTAGTGAGCTTGAAACAAATCCGGGATTGCGCATTACAACGGCGAGCTTAGCCAGTGCGGTTGGTGTTTCTGAAGCCGCGTTGTATCGACATTTTGCAAGTAAAGCAAAAATGTTTGAAGCTCTGATTGATTTTGCAGAGGAATCTGTTTTTGGCTTGATTAATAAAATTACAAGCAATGAAACGGATGCAACAGTACGCTGTGAAAAAATTATTCAGTTAATGTTGGGTTTTTCAGAAAAAAATCCGGGTATAACGCGGATATTAATTGGCGATGCGTTACTTGGAGAAAACGAGCGTCTACATGCTCGTGTTATGCAATTTTTTGAACGTCTGGAAACACAGTTGCGACAAATACTTCGAGAAGCGAATCTTGGTGATGGCCCAAGAGCAATCAGTAATATGGAAGCAGCTGCAAATCAAATGTTGACTTATATTGAAGGCAAACTGTCACAGTTTGTTAGAAGTTCATTCACAAAAAAACCCACTGAACATTGGGATGATCAGTGGGCTGCAATGCGTGCCGGCTTATTCCGGTAATTATTTAATACCTTTAAGTTTTTTGAAGTGAGCTATGTCTATAGCATGCGACTTTTTAATTTCTTCTTGTTCAGCTCGTTTTCCTTCAATAAACGTATCGTTATTTTTAATTTGTCTTTTTAGTGACTCAATATCCATAAGCAGATCTTCTGAAGGCGCCTTGCCTGCTCTTTCAGCTGCAGCTGCTGTTTGGATACGTTTATCAAGATCGTATTCTATTTTTTCAGTACGAGCCTGAGTTAATTTTATTGAGGCTTCAAGTGCAGTGAGGCGTTCATCTCTAGCCCTTTCAATATCTTCAACATTACTGAAAGTCTTAAGAAGGATATCATCTTTCTTTTTTTGCTCTGCGGCAACTTTGTCTTTCTCAGCCTGAATTTCATCTAATTTTTTTTGTTCGGCTAGTTCTTCATCTGTCTTGGCACGCTCAGTTTCTTCTCTTACAAGCCCGCCCTTACCGAGTTCCTGATGGCCTTTTTGCGCGTATTCAGGTGGAACAGCGTCTCCACACTCTCTGACACCTTCATTGTTAGTCCAGCACTTCATTCTTGCCTGAACCGATCCAGATAAGGTTAGGCCTGTTAAAGACAATATAATAATAAAAGTATTAAATAATTGTTTTCTCACAGTGAGTCCTCCTGACTGTGTTTATTAGAATTCTGTATGAGCATTAGTATAGTACGCCTCTGCTTTCAGATCATGTCTTGGGCGCACCATATTGGTTTTCATATGCTTTTATTGCGTCCAGATGTACTTGCATTTCGCCATGTTCATCCAGATAAGCAATGATATGTTCCAAACTGACAATACTTATGACCTTAATTTTATACAGTTGTTCCACTTCCTGTATGGCTGATCTTTCTCCCTGGCCTCGCTCCTGTCTGTCAACAGCCACAACAGCACCTACAGTTGTCCCTCCTTTTGTGGATATGATCTCCATAGACTCACGAATGGACGTTCCTGCTGATATGACATCATCTATAATTAAAACTCGGCCATTTATATCGGCACCAAACGTAATGCCGCCTTCACCATGATCTTTAATTTCTTTGCGATTAAAGCAAAAGGGATAATTAGCGTTATGAATTTCCTGAAAAGCAATAGCCATGGTCGAAGCAAGTGGAATGCCTTTGTACGCAGGTCCATAAATCATGTCGAATTCGATAGCTGAATGTTTAACTGCCTGTGCATAATACTTCCCTAGTTCAGCTAGACTCTTACCGTCGTTAAATAAACCACTATTAAAAAAATAAGGGCTAATACGACCTGATTTTAATTTGAATTCGCCAAAACATAGCACCTGCTTTTCAATTGCGAATTCAATAAATTCTTTTTGATATTGTTCCATTAAGATTCCCGAAGATTGTGCTGTTATTTATCATGCGGCTTTGGCATCCTGCGTCGCTCTACCGACTACATCCATGTAGTCGTGTATGATACAGGTCAAAATTAATCGGGGGTAGTGGTGAAAGTCATTAGTGTAAACGTCAACGGTATTCGTGCAGCACATCGCAAAGGTTTTTTTGACTGGTTACAAAAAGAAAAAGCTGATGTGATTTGTATACAAGAAACCAAAGCGCAAGTAGATCAATTAGTTGATGAAATACTAGCGCCGAAGGGATATTACGCCTGTTTTAATGATGCGGTTAAAAAAGGGTATAGTGGAACGGCTATCTATAGCAGGATAGAACCAGACAAAATAACAGACAAGCTTGGCTGGGATGTAGCCGATGATGAAGGCCGCTATCTACAAGCTGATTTTGGTAAACTAAGTGTTGTATCTCTCTACCTTCCCTCAGGATCATCAAAAGAAGAACGACAGTTACTTAAATATGAATTTCTGGATCAATTCAATCCAATTCTAAAAAAAATGAGGCGGCAAAAACGCGAGTACATCATTTGTGGAGACTGGAATATTGCGCATAAAGAAATCGATCTAAAAAACTGGAAAGGAAATTTAAAGAACTCCGGTTTTCTTCCAGAAGAACGTGCATGGATGGATCAGTTATTTGATGAAGTAGGCATGGTTGATTCGTTTCGTGTTATCAATCAGGAAGCTGATCAATATACATGGTGGTCAAATCGTGGTCAGGCATGGGCAAAGAATGTTGGATGGAGGATTGATTATCAGGTTGTGACACCAGGGCTGAAAGATAAAATTAAATCGGTGGATATTTATAAAGATGAACGGTTTTCGGATCATGCGCCATTGATAACAGAATATGATTTAAAGATATAAGTTTATTCTGAAAATTCTTTAAACCATTCTGGTAACATTATTGGTTCTTTAATCAAAAACTTTTTATCTCTATTCAGTTGCCCACTAATTATTTCAATACTTGCTTTAGTGACTTTAAATTCTTTAGCAAGATAAGAAACAACTTCTTTGTTTGCTTTGTTATCAACCGGCGGCGATTTTATTTTAAGCTTTAAACTGTCGTCGTGAATGCCAACGATATTGTTTTCTTTTGCGCGGGGTTGTACGTGTAATTTTAGTAACAGGTTTTTATCCTGCCATTCAAAAAATGCCATTGGTGATTTTAACTATTAAGAAAGCCTTAATCCTAAATCCATTAAAGGTGAAACAAGTAGTATGATTAATAATTGTAAACCGATGAGTACAGCCAACGAAGAAAAATCAAAACCACCCGCAGGAGGAATTAAACGACGCGCTGGTTTTAATATCGGCTCACTTAATTGATACATAATGACAGTGATGGGGTTATATGCTCCTGGGTTGACCCAACTAATAACAATCTGAATGATAATAATGAACAGATAAACGTAGATGACTTCTTTTAATAGATAAGCAATCGTTAAAACTAGTAAACCAAGTGGCGCAGGAATTCGGCCACTTGCGATAAGCGAAATTAAAATAATTTCAATTCCTTGAACAAAGATTAATAATATTATCGATGGCCAATCTACGCCGAAGTATCCGGGAATTAAGCGACGTAATGGTTTTATTGCCGGGTTAGTTACTTTGACGAGGAACTGAGATAAAGGATTGTAAAAATCAGCGCGTACTCTAGCTAATAAATAACGTAGCAGTACCGCAAGAATATAAAGACCAAATATAATCTGAATTAAAAATACGCCTGCTTGTGCAAAGTAACTTCCACCCATGTCTATTTTCCAAATGATTTAGATAATTCAATGGAACGTTCTTTTGCTGCTTCCATTGCTTTTTTTACTAGCTCATCCATTTTACCTTGCATAAAAGTATTTAAAGCCTGCTCCGTTGTGCCGCCTGGAGAAGTCACTTGTTTGCGAAGTTCAGCTGGATCAGATGAAGATAGAAGTGCCATCTTGGATGCACCTACCGCGGTTTCAATAGTTAACAGTCTTGCATGCTCTTCACCTAAGCCCATGTCTATAGCCGCTTTTTCCATTGCTTCCATAAAGTAAAAAAAGTAAGCCGGGCCACTGCCAGATAATGCAGTCACAGCATCCATTTGGTCTTCCTTATCTAACCAAATAGCAGTTCCAACAGAACGCATCATTGCTTCGGCCGTATTTTTTTGTGATTCAGAAGTATGTTTGTTGGCAAATAATGCTGCTGCACCGGCCTGAATTAAAGCGGGAGTATTAGGCATTACTCTAACGACAGCAGCGGAATCACCTAACCATTCTATTATTGAATCAAGTTTTACCCCGGCTGCAATAGAGATAATTAATTTCGATGTTCCATTAATCGAATCTGCAATTTCACTAATTACGCTATGCATGACTTGAGGTTTAACTGCGAGAAGGATCACGTCAGCTTTGGCAACGGCTTCGTTATTATCTGCTATTGTCAAAATATTGAATTGTTTTGAAATAGCGTCACGTTGTTCACTGTCGAGATCGGTAGCAAGCAGTTGTTCAGGTTTAACGCCATTAGCAATTAAGCCACCAATCAAACTTCGTGACATATTGCCGCAACCAATAAACGCAATTGTACAGTTTTCCATTTTAGTAATGCTCTTTGCCTGTATTGTTACTTGTTAGCAATAGTCTAACAACTTGCAGGGTTACTTGCATTGCGTGGCCCAAAAATAGCCGTACCTATCCGTACAATTGTTGCTCCTTCAGCTATAGCAGCAAGCATGTCCTGACTTGTCCCTATAGATAATGTATCTAGTCCAAAGCCACTTTGATTCAGATCATAAAATTTCTTGCTTAATAGAGAAAAACCATGCCTTTGCTCATCAAAGTTATCAGTGGGTGCGGGCAAGGACATGAGACCGCGTACTTTTAAGCGTTTAAATTGAGTAAGTTCTTTAATGAAACTTTCAGTCTCATTGAGTGATATACCCGATTTGCTCTCTTCCCCACCAATGTTGATTTGGACACATACGTTTAATGGACCGAGATTTTCAGGTCGACTTTCATTTAGACGCCGAGCTATTTTTATGCGGTCAATGGTATGAACCCAGTCAAAATAAGAGGCAATTTGCTTTGTTTTGTTTGATTGTACTGGACCAATAAAATGCCAGATTACATCGGTTTGCTTAATAGTTTCAATTTTTTCAATCGCTTCCTGGCAGTAATTTTCTCCAAAATGGCGCTGACCAGATATAATTGCCTTCGTTACTTCCTCAACCGTACGTGTTTTACTAACGGCTAATAGGCAGACAGAGCCTTGGTCACGATGAAACCGATTTTCAGCGGCGCTTATCTCTTTGCGAATTTGGTCCAGTTTGGCGGCGATTTTCATAAAAACAGTTATAATCGGTAGTCTATAATTTAAAATATCAGTAATATTAACAATAGTATGCGCGGTGGAATGAACGATTTTCACGGTTTATCAATTTCACCCGCTTTGCATAAAAAAAACAGAATAATATTGCAACATGCATAGTTATCTATGTCATTACCTAAATGGGAGAGATAAATGGATATTGGTGAACTTTTAGCCTTCGGTGTTAAAAACGGTAGTTCGGATCTGCATCTATCTGCAGGTGAGCCCCCCATGATACGTGTTGATGGCGATATGCGCCGCATCAATGTCCCGACTATGGATCATAAAGATGTACACGATCTAGTGTACGACATAATGAATGATAAACAGCGCAAGGATTATGAAGAATTTCTCGAATGTGACTTTTCATTCGAAATCCCCGGTCTGGCACGTTTTCGTGTAAACGCATTTAACCAGAATCGTGGTGCCGGCGCCGTATTTCGTACTATTCCTTCTGAAATTTTATCTCTCGAACAACTCGGTGCTCCTAAAATATTTGAAACAATTTCAGACACGCCTCGTGGCGTGGTATTGGTTACTGGTCCTACTGGTTCGGGTAAATCAACCACATTGGCGGCGATGGTGAACCATAAAAACGATACAGAATATGGTCATATTCTCACCGTTGAGGATCCAATCGAATTCGTACATAAAAGTAAAAAATGTTTGATAAACCAACGTGAAGTTCATCGCGATACACTCGGATTTAACGAAGCTTTGCGTTCAGCATTACGTGAAGATCCCGATGTTATTCTTGTCGGCGAAATGCGAGATCTGGAAACCATTCGCTTGGCATTGTCAGCTGCAGAAACAGGTCACTTGGTATTCGGTACTTTACATACCAGTTCTGCAGCAAAAACCATCGACCGTGTTGTTGATGTATTCCCGGCTGACGAAAAAGACATGGTACGTGCGATGTTGTCGGAATCATTGAAAGCGGTTATTTCACAGACGCTATTGAAAAAACAAGGTGGTGGCCGCGTGGCGGCACACGAAATTATGATTGGTACGCCGGCTATTCGTAACCTGATTCGTGAAAATAAAATTGCACAGATGTATTCAGCAATCCAAACTGGTCAACAATTTGGCATGAAAACACTGGATCAGGATCTGCAACAGCTCGTGCAAAAGAATGTGGTGACACGACAAGAGGCGATGTCGAAAGCGGCAAACAAAGACAATTTCTAGTATTAATAGTAACTAATTCCTGAACGGGGAGAGAGTTAGATGGAAAGAGAACAAGCGATAAAATTTATGCGTGATCTTCTCAAGCTGATGGTTGAGAAGGGCGGTTCCGATCTGTTTATCACGGTTGGATTTCCTCCCGCTATAAAAATACATGGCAAGATGACGCCGGTCTCGAAAACAGAACTTACACCGGAAAATACAAAAGCACTCGCTTATGCTGTCATGAATGACAAGCAGTTGAAGGAGTATGAAGCAACCAAGGAATGTAACTTTGCTGTTGCCCCGGTGGGCATTGGCCGTTTTCGCGCAAATGCATTTATACAACAAAGTTTTTGTGGTCTGGTCATGCGTGTTATTGAAACAGATGTGCCTAACCTTGATAAATTAGGTTTACCTGAAGTATTGAAAGACGTCGTTATGACCAAGAACGGTTTGGTTATCATGGTGGGTGGTACCGGTTCTGGTAAATCTACCTCGTTGGCTGCAATGCTCGATTATCGAAACGCCAATACTTATGGACACATCATTACTATTGAAGATCCAATTGAATACGTTCATCCGCATAAGAATTGCGTCATTATGCAACGCGAAGTCGGCGTGGATTGCGACGATTGGGAAATTGCATTAAAGAATACATTGCGTCAGGCACCCGATGTTATCTTGCTTGGTGAAATACGCGATAAAGACACTATGGAATTTGGTATTGCCTTTGCAGAAACAGGTCACTTGGCAATGGCTACCTTGCATGCAAACAGTTCTAACCAGGCATTGGATCGTATCATCAACTTTTTTCCGGAAGAACGTAAACAACAGTTATTGATGGACTTGTCATTAAACCTGAAAGCCGTAATTTCACAGCGTCTATTAAAAACCACTGACGGTAAGGGCCGTGCTGCTGCCATTGAAATTCTTTTAAATTCACCTTTAATTTCAGACTTGATTTTGAAGGGTGAAGTGCACGAGATTAAGTCCATTATGGCTAAATCGAATGAGTTGGGTATGAAAACCTTTGATCAGGCACTGTTTGATTTATACGAAGCAGATAGAATCACACTGGAAGATGCATTAAGAGCGGCTGACTCAATGAACGAATTGAGATTGCGTATCAAATTGGAAGGTAAGGAAGCTAAGGGTAAGGATAAACAAGATGGTCTTGATCATCTTAGTCTTGAAGAAACCGAAGAAGAATCAGGAATGATGCGTTAATTTTTTTGCTCTCTCACAGATATATAAATAATTAAAAACAATAACGGTACACAATAAGTATGGATATCACACCTTATTTGAAGTTGATGGTTGAAAAAGAAGCGTCGGATATATTCCTGACGACAGATTCTCCAGTCAAAATTAAAATGGAAGGTAAAGCGACTTCTGTCGGTAAGACGGTGCTTACAGGTGAGTTAACCAAGGCTGCTGCTTACGGTATTATGAATGAAAAACAGATTGCAGAATTTGAAGATAGAATGGAGTGTGACTTTGCTATTCCTTTAGGCGATCAAGCGCGTTTTCGAGTTAATGTTTTTCGTCAACGTGGTGAAGTAGGTATGGTTTTGCGTCGTATTCCTAATGACATCCCGACCATAGCGCAACTTGGTGTTCCAGAAATTTTGTCAGAGTTAATTATGAATAAGCGTGGTCTTATTTTGATGGTGGGTGCAACCGGATCAGGTAAATCAACTACGCTTGCTGCGATGATTAATCATCGTAATGAAAACATGGCCGGTCATATTTTAACGATTGAAGATCCGGTTGAGTTTAGTCATCCGAACCTTAAAGCAATCGTGAACCAACGCGAAGTTGGCGTTGATACACAATCTTATGCGAATGCGTTGAAGGCGTCTTTACGTGAAGCACCAGACGTGATTCTTATTGGTGAGATACGTGACAGGACAACAATGGAAGCCGCGCTCGAATTAGCGAATACCGGTCACTTGGCTATTTCTACTTTACATGCAAATAACGCGAACCAGGCGATGGAGCGTGTGATTAATATGTTTCCACAAGATATGCATAAACAACTGTTTATGGATTTATCATTGAATATTAGAGCTGTGGTTTCACAACGTTTGGTATTAGCTGTTGATGGAAAACGTTGTGCTGCAATTGAGATTTTGGTTAATACACCGCACATACAAGAACTTATTCTTAAAGGCGATATTGACGAACTTAAAGTTGCCATGGCGGAAAGCGGCCAGAGAGGCATGCAAACCTTCGATGATGCACTGTTGAACTTATATAAAGAAGGTCGCATTGAATTAGAAGAGGCATTGAACAATGCTGATTCAAGAACTAACCTTGAGAATAAGATTAGTTTTGGATAAAAGGAATTGAATCGAATAGTTGTTTCATAATTAAAAGGCCTAAGTGGCCTTTTTTTATTTAATAAAGTAAAAACTTAGCCGATACAAAGCTTATGAGTGAGTTTCTTGATTTTTGGAGTTAGCTATTGAGAGAATTTATTCGACACCCGTCCAGTATTCCTATCCAGTTAATAAAACAAGATGGGGGTAACGGTCCGGGATTAAATACGTTGAATAATGTCAGTTTTGGCGGAGTAAGTTGTCTATGTTCAGAAGCGGTAGAAAAAAACAGTTCAGTAAAAATGACGATTCAGTGCGTAGACCCCTCTTTCGAAATTGAAGGCAGGGCCATCTGGTGTAAGCCAAAGAACGATATGTATGAAGTAGGTGTTGAGTTTATTGTTAGTAAAGACAAGATGTTTTTACTGCGTATGATCGAACAGGTATGTCATATTGAACATTATCGAAATGAACTTATACATAATGAAGGACGAGAGTTAACGAGTGAAGAAGCAGCAAAAGAATGGATCGAAAAACATGCAGACAGTTTTCCAAAATTGTAACGAGATATAATTAATGAAAAAGAAAGAACCATTAACAGGGTTCATGGCTCTAAATAGTGCTTCTTTAAATAAAGGTACTGCATTTACTAAAGAAGAAAGGCAATATTATAAATTACGTGGACTCCTCCCTCCTAAAATTGTTTCAGCAGAAATTCAATTAGAAAGAACACTTAAAAATTTACGTCGCAAACAGGACGATATAGAAAAATATATTTTCTTAACT
>JBFIIJ010000003.1:0-22263 GCA_041601315.1 Gammaproteobacteria bacterium | reverse complement strand
GACATCGATATTTTTCAGTGTAGGTATCGTACTGTTTAGTTTATCGACAAGCAGTTTATAAGCTTCTGGGGCGAAATTTATCGAAGTTGTAAAAGATAATAACAAACCGGAAACAATACCTGCGCGATGAGTCATTGAATTGGATGTGGATTGATTAGACAAGACAGGTTCTATACTTAAAGTTTGATCAAATCCGAACAAGCTACGCAGCTCGGAATCTATGGCATTATCGTAAATCAAGGGATCACGTGGATAAGCAGGAGCTATGATTCGTGCCATACGACGTAATGCATCGGCGGTTATAGTAAAACCGGTTGCTGTTCCTAAAGATTGAATCGCAGCCAGCGCATCGGCTGCTGAAATAAAACTCAGATAGTTTAATGTCGTAGCCGTGGGTAATGATTCACTAATCGTTTGAAGCTCAGGAGACAATTGTTCCCAGGCATTAACAAATAGTTCCGGTACAGGATCTTCATCATCTAACACTGTTGATATCAGAATGTTATAAATATCATGCCGGGCATCAAGTAACACATTAAATAAAGCTGAACGAGTATCTTGAATTTCTGTACTTGCTCCAGAAGATTTAATAACAAACGTCAAAAAGGCATCCCAACGTTGCCATGTTTCGGTAAAACGATTCAGTTCTTCATCTGACAAGGTTGCTGCAAATGGATCATGATGATTGCTTGCCGTATTTTCGGGTACATCAAAGCGGAGACTGAGTTCAATCCGATTATCAATAATGCTTACTTCCTTAATGGCAACCGAATCACTGATTTGGTGAACATTGGCAGTAGCCTCAGGAAACACCTGAGCCAGAATATTTTTCAGGTCATTGAGCAGCGGACCGATATTAATGTGTAGGCGACTGAAGCGAGGTTTAATATAGGTTTTGCTCCATTCCCAGATAGTACCCACGAACCCCTTGGACTCACCATCATCGGCATAAACTTTGGTATCAGTGATCTCAAATACAACCGTATCGGAAGAAGATTCCAGTACGGGTTTTTGAAATATTTCAATGTAACCTTGCCAGCTAATTATAGAAAAACAACGGTTTCCCAGTACCGTCCCTATGCGTGCTACTGCGACAGTATGAGTAGTAATTTGTTCGTCCTTTATGCTTAACCTGGGATTGGAAAGTATCAGGTTGTTGCAGTTTTTGCCGTCATCCCAGACACGCGCTTGATATTCGCTATCCGAATAAACCTGTTCCATTAATGCTTTTTGTAAAAGGCCTTCCTTTAATCTGATAGGAATGTTGATTTCTTTGGCAAATAAACAGGAAGAAAAAGCAAAAAGAAACGAAAATAAAAAAAATCTTTTTAGAAAAAGGACGGTGGTTGGCATATGTTTATTCAGGGATGAATAATAGCTAGTCACAATAATGAAAATGATAAAGGATTATGCAATAAAAAAGCGGCCTATAGTATAGGCCGCTACAAAATAAAGGAGGCGCTGTAAAAGAAGATTTACTCAAGTTAGAACGTATTTTCAATCACGACTTCATCCATGGTTAATTGTCCCGGGCGCGGCCATGCTTCCTTGATAGATTTACCAATGACTACGAATTGACCAATGACATGATCGTCTGGAAGCTTAATGAGTTTTGCGACGGCCTCAAAATCAAAGCCATCCATAGGACAAGAATCATAACCCATGGCTTTAGCGGCAAGCATTAATGTTTGTGCTGCAATTCCCATGGAACGAAAGGCTTCATCGCGTTGCACTTGTTCTTTTCCTTCATAATAACTATTAATTGCCGGCAACATAAAATCCTGAACTTCAGTTGCGGCATTACGCCAATAGCGCGTTGGTTCTTTTTTCCAGGCTTTTAAGTCTGCCGTTAATATAATTAACAAAGACGCATCAACTACCTGAGCTTGTCCCCATGCCAACGGCAGAATTTGTTTTCTTAATTCCGGAGCGCTTACGTTAACAAAACGCCAGTGCTGAATATTGAAAGCCGTCGGCGATAACATCGCAAGTTGAAAGAGTTGTTTTGTTTCTGCATCAGTTAACTTGTGTTTTGGGTCGAAATGCTTAATTGCTCGACGTTGTTCAATCGCTTTAAATGTATCCATTGTTTCGTCTCGAAAAAATTGTTATTAAAAAATAGCGGTCTGGAAAACCAGACCGCTGTTAAAGGGAGGAGAAAACCATTTATGCTGCAATACCACCATCAACTTTATATTGTGCTCCAGTAACATAACTTGCTTTATCAGAAGCAAGGAAAGTAACGGCTGAGGCAACTTCTTCGGAAGTACCAAAGCGACCAAGCGGGACTAAGCCTTTTATTGATTCACCCATGCCTTCTTGCTCTTCTTCACTGAGTCCCATTTTATTAAACAAAGGTGTTTCAATTGGGCCAGGACTAATCGCATTTACACGTATACCGTATTCAGCGAATTCTTTAGCCAAGCCCTTGGTTAATGTAATGACAGCACCTTTAGATGCTGAATAGATTGAAAAGCCAGGAAACGGATCGTCTGCAACGATAGAAGCGATATTAATGATATTTCCTTTACTTTCTTTTAGTAACGGCAACGATCTTAGTGTCATATCAATCAAACCACGAACATTGATATTAAAAATATCATCATAATGTTCCAGTGTGATTTGCTCAAAAGGAATAGGCGTTGCAACACCGGCGTTATTAACCAAAACATCTAACCGTTTATAAGTATTTTTTATATGTGTAATAGTTTTTGTAACATCAGCATGTTTAGATACATCAGATATAACCCAATCAATGTTGTCATGTTGTGCGGCTGATTCGATCAAGGTGTTTTCATTTCGGCCAGTAATCAAAACTTTAAACCCATCTTCAGCAAGATTCTTTGCTACAGCGGCACCGATACCGGTACTACCACCTGTTACTAAAGCTACTTTATAAGACATTATTAAACTCCTTAAATATTTAATTTCGTAATGATTCAATATGTTCTTTCAAGCCTTGCAATGATGTTTTTAAGACATCAACACTTTTTGCATTTTTTGCAAGACTGGTTGCGCCCTCAATAGCAGCAACGATGAAATAAGCTGATGCATCGGTAGAAACCGTTTCTTTTACCATGCCGTTTTTTTTACCTTCTTTTAATTTCTGATCGATGGTCGTACGCCAAAGATCAAAAATGGAATTAATGCGTTCACGAAATCCTTCATCAATCGGTGACATTTCCTGAGCAAGATTATTAACAGGACAACCGAAACAAATATTTTTATCGTTACGTTTGCCGATAGCGTGATCAATTTGTAATAGCAAGGCATCAATAATGTTGTCGGCGTTACTTAGTGGCGTGATCCACATTTCCTTTACGCTTTCAGCGATTAGCTCATCAACAACGGCATAACCCATTTCTAGTTTTGATGGAAAGTGATGATAAAGAGCGCCTTTGCTTACTTTTGTCTCATTAATAATTCGTGCCAGACTGGCAGCTTGAAATCCATGCTGATTGATTTCATCAAACGCAGCATTGAGTATCGCCAGACGCGTTTTATCAGGATTTCTGTTTACCATTCTCATCTGCCCCAAGCATTAATTGATCAATAACAGCGGTATCAGGGCAGGTGCCAAAAAGCTCACGATAAGATGCACGCAAAAATGCCATCCGAATTTGGTTAGTTTCCGTATTTTTCATAATGATTACTCCTTAATAGCATACCGACCAGTATGTATGTATTTATAGAGGTAGTCAATTATAAAAATAAGTTATTGATTTTATGTGTAAGAATCCCTCTCCACATATCCATAGTGGAGAGGGAAATACAGGAGAAATCCATTCTAATATTCCGTGACCTGTATAATGGCTACACTGCTCCACGAAAATGACATCCTTATTAACATTCAAAGAAAACCCACCACTTTCTCTTTATATCCATTTGCCATGGTGTGTGAAGAAGTGTCCGTATTGTGATTTTAATTCACATGAATTTTCTTCAAAGGTTATAGATGAAGATGTGTATATCGATGCATTAATTCGAGATATAGAAACAGAGCTCCCACGAATTTGGGGTAGAACTATTACGAGTGTTTTTATAGGTGGTGGAACGCCAAGTTTATTTTCAGTTGAGTCACTAAATAAATTACTTAGCGCGATACGTGCAAGATTAAATATTCATTCAGGAATTGAGATTACATTGGAAGCAAACCCTGGAACAGCAGAAGCAGAAAAATTTCGTGGTTATAGGGAAGCGGGTATTAATCGCTTATCAATCGGAATACAAAGTTTTAATGATAAATATTTAAAGTCATTAGGGCGTATTCATGATTCTAAAGAAGCATTACATGCGATAGATCTGGCGAAGTCTGCAGGCTTTGAAAATTTTAATCTTGATTTAATGTTTGCATTACCAAATCAAAGTATTAATGACGCCATACACGATCTTGAAACAGCAGTTGCACAATCACCAACACATATTTCCTGGTATCAATTAACTATTGAACCAAATACGGTTTTTTATTCCAAGCCGCCAAAAATCCCTACTGATGATGATAGTTGGTCAATACAAGAACAGGGACAACGTTTTTTACAGGAAAATGGTTATAAGCAATATGAAATATCAGCTTACGCAAAAGATAATCAAGTCGCGACGCATAATTTGAATTACTGGGAGTTTGGAGATTATCTGGGAATAGGTGCCGGTGCGCATGGGAAAATTACTAATATAGCGGAAGGAAAGATAGAACGTTTTACACGTCATAAAATTCCGAAGCGGTATATGGAATTAGCAGGCAATGAAACAGTGATCACAGAAACCAGAAAATTAATTCGTCAAGATTTACCTTTAGAATTTATGATGAATGCAATGCGACTAAGCAAAGGAATTATTCCTGATTTATTTTTACAACGAACAGGCAGTCCACTATCGGTGATAGAAAAAGAACTATTGATGGCTGTAGATAGACAACTTATTGACTGGCAATTGAACGAGTTAAAACCGACCATACAAGGACAACGCTACTTAAATGAGCTGTTAGAAATGTTTGTGAAATAGTCGTGAATTTGCGACTATATGAGAATCGTTCGCTGGCTTTATTGTCAGATAGAAGATAGTATTTTCGATTTCGACGTAACTCTCTGAAACTTATCACTTTGTGTACTATATATGTTAACTGATGCAATGAAGCAAAATATTACTTCTCTCAGCATGTCTGAGCTGGAGTCACTATGCGAAGAATATCTTGCCGAGCATGGTGAACACACGGAAGAACAGTTTATTTCTTACCTTTATCATAACAAGCGTATTACTTCTTCCGAATACAAAAATATTCAGACACACGAAAAAGTCGATTTAACATCAATCGTCAACATTAGTGATATCAGTGATATTGCAAAAAAATCAGCAACTTCATCAGGGCCAGTCTCCAGTGAGATAGGCGGTACTTATATTGATAATGAAGATTACACCGTACTCGAATCAATAGATGAAGGGGCGATGGGTGAAATCCTGATTGCCAGAGATAACAAACTCAATCGTACCGTTGCCTATAAAAAGATACATAAACATGTCGCTGAAATCCCAAGTTATCTGGGACGTTTTTATATGGAAGCTCAAGTAACGGCACAGTTACAGCATCCAAACATCGTTCCTGTCTATGGTTTGATGGCAGCGGGCGGCGATGTTGGTTATGCCATGAAACTGATTGATGGCATAACCTTGAAAGATCACATTCGAGAAACTCAGGAACAATATGTTAATAACGGTGCCCCTGATGAACATCATACACTTCATGCAAGACTAGAACATTTTTTGAAAGTGTGTGATGCGATACATTATGCGCATCGTAAAGGCGTACTTCATCGCGATCTAAAACCGCTTAATATTATGATTGGTCCGTATAACGAAGTTTATGTTATGGATTGGGGTATCGCTAAAACGGTTGATGTCGATAAAAGTACCTTTGGTGACAAGACGGTACTTGTCGGGCATGAAGAAGTTGATGACAGTGATAAAACAAAACAGGGTCAGGTTATGGGAACCCCGGCATACATGTCACCAGAGCAAGCCGAAGGCGAACATGACATCCTTGATCATCGTAGCGATCTTTATGCACTCGGTTTAATTCTATTTGAATTAGTCACATTTCATCGCGCTATTAATGGCAAGAACACCGATGAAATTATGATGAAAGCGCGTCGTGGTCATATCGATCCACCGCCGGCTTACGGAAAACAGGAAGATGCACAAGAACAACTGTTAGCGATTGTTAAAAAAGCAACGCAATACATGCCAGAAGACCGCTATCCGACCGTCGCAGATTTCTCTGATGATATTCGTCGTTTTATTCACGGTGAAGCAATTAAAGCGCGTCCGGAATCAAGAAAACAAAAAGTAATGCGTTGGGTTACGCATCATAGAAAAGCTGCAGTAAATATTATGGCTTTGTCTACATTAGGTTCGTTTGCATTAGTCGTTGCTGTTCTTTTTATGCAAATGCAATCAATGAAAGAAACGCAGAGTGAAGATCTAAAAACAAATAAATTTGTTTCTGCCGTTGCAAACAAGTCGCAGCAGATTGACAGTCAGTTCCTGAAGTATGAAGGTATTCTGGAAGGTCTGGCTATAGGTGCGAAAAATTTATTAAACCAGGGTAACAGAGATACCTCAACTTATTATACAAACAAGACCATTGCCATTCCCGGTAAAGGTCCTGCGGATTATAAATTCTCAGATGTTTATGGCTTACCCATTAGTGTTGATTACCATGTTTATAAAATCGCACCTGATGTTAATGAATCTGATGTAAAAGCAACTTTGGAACGACTCAATCCATTACGTCATTCATTCAAATCACTGATGTTGAAAAGCTACAAGGAAAATGTCGCGCCAGATGATGACGAGTTAGCGCATGACATAATAATGAACAAGGGCTTACCATTAGTTTGGTCGTATGTTGGTTTAGAAGATGGTGTCCACGCTGCTTATCCCGGTAAGTCAGGATATCCCGAACTATTTGATACAAGACAGCGTCCCTGGTATCGAAGTTCTATGAATAATACCGGTATTAGCTGGTTAAAACCGTATATAGATGTAGGTGGACGAGGTGTATTATTACCCTGTACTACGCCACTTTTTGATAATGATGGAAAGTTCATTGGTGTTGCAGGCGTAGAATTAACACTTGATTACATCAAGAAAAGATTAATGCCAATGGCCGTCAACGGACTGGAAGAATCTTATTTATTAAATAGCGAAGCTGAAGTAGTTGTAACATCTTCGGAGAAAACGCAATCTTATGCCATTGGCACGTTGATTAATTCAACTGAAGATTTAAAAATTTTTCCAAATGAGTATGTGGTTAATAAAATATCCAAAGGACAATCTGGTCATTACTTCTATATTGAGCGTGGTCGTGAAAAGGTCATTGCCTTTTATAAATTAAATTCAATCGGGTGGTATTTTGTCGCCAAGGCAGATGCCGAAGAATTATTGAACGGGTATTAATTTATTTAATTATCACGCTTTTTCATCTCAGAGAATTCTATTCATTTAAAGCGTTTTATTGTGTTTGATTGGAAAGTATACGTGTTACGTTGTTCGGATAACTCCCTCTATACAGGTATCACCCGAGATTTAAATCGAAGACTTGATGAACATAATAATAGCGACCGCCTTGCTTCAGCGTATACTCGGGCGCGGCGACCTGTAACATTAATTTATGAGGAATCTCATGAAGATAGATCGTCTGCCAGCAAGCGTGAAGCAGCGATCAAAAAAATGACAAAAATTGAAAAAGAAAAATTGATAAAAGGCAAACATGGCAAGAAATAGTGTAAAAGATATCGACCGACCCAAGGCTAGCAGCCTTCAACCTCTGAAGTTAGCATTGCCTTTTATGCGGCCTTATATAGCAAGGTTGTCACTCGCAGTGATATGTTTAACGATTGCGTCCTTATCGATGTTATCTATGCCCGTCGCAATTCGATATGTCATCGATCATGGTTTTTCAAGTGACAACGGTGGTTCAATCAATACTTATTTTATAGCCTTGTTTGGCCTTGCTATCATCTTTGCTGTTTTCGGTTCAATACGTTATTACCTTGTTATGTCGATAGGCGAGCGCGTTGTTGCTGATATACGTTCGACTGTTTATAAACACGTCATTAAAATGAGTCCTACCTTCTTTGAAGTTACGCGCACGGGTGAAGTGTTATCGCGTTTAACAACAGATACGACGTTAGTTCAAAGTGTTTTTGGTGCAGGAATGTCAATTGCCTTACGTAGTTTGTTCAGCGTAATTGGTTGTTTGATTATGTTATTTTTTACCAGCTCAAAATTGACGATCATGATTATCGTGCTTGTGCCAATAGTAGTTCTACCCATATTACTTTATAGCCGTAAGGTTCGACGTCTTTCACGCGCAAATCAGGATCGTATGGCGGATTCAAGTAGCATTGCCGATGAATCATTAAACGCAATGCAAGTAGTGCAAGCGTTTACGCTGGAAAAATTTCTAGGCAAACAATTTTCCGATTCTGTTGAAGAAACGTTTAAAGCTGCAACAAAACGTATACAACTGAGTTCCGTTTTATCAGGAACAATTATTTTAACTGTATTTGGCGCGATTGTATTTGTGCTTTGGGTCGGCGCGCAAGCTGTTGTTGATGGTTCCATGAGTCCCGGCTCTCTCGGACAATTCTTGTTATACGCTATCTTATTGGCGGGAAGCACAACTTCTTTAGGTGAAGTCTGGAATGATATTCAGCGTGCAGCAGGTGCTATGGAACGTTTGATGGAACTACTTCATGTAGAACCAGAAATTCGAGCTCCAGCAAATGTTGTAGCAATGCCGACAGAAGGTCGCGGTCATATTAAAATCGAAGATGTTTGTTTTAATTATCCTTCGCGTCCAAACACGAAGTCACTCGAACATTTCAGTCTGGAAATAAAACCGGGTGAAACAGTCGCATTGGTTGGCCCTTCCGGCGCAGGAAAGAGTACTGTGTTTCAATTGATATTACGATTTTATGATCCGCAGTCAGGAAAAATATTATTAGACGGTGTCGATATAAAACAGGCCGATCCAATCGAAGTGAGACAACATATAGCTATCGTTCCGCAAGATACTGTTTTATTTGCGACAACGGCGATGGAAAATATACGATACGGCAAACCGGATGCAACGGATGAAGAAGTGAAAGCCGCCGCACGTTCTGCAATAGCCGATGAGTTTATTGAAAAGCAACCGGATTCGTATGAAACATTTTTAGGTGAAAAAGGAATACGTTTATCTGGTGGTCAACAACAACGTATTGCCATTGCCAGAGCCATTCTAAAAAATCCTCCCATTATGTTGCTTGATGAAGCGACCAGTGCGCTCGATTCTGAAAGTGAACAATTAGTACAGGAAGCACTTGATCATCTAATGCAAGACCATACGACACTAGTGATTGCACATCGTTTATCAACGGTAACAAAAGCGGATCGTATTGTTGTGATGGATGAAGGAAAAATTGTTGATATAGGTAAACATAGTGAATTAATGCAAAAAGGTGGTCTGTACAACAGACTTGCTAAAATACAGTTCGGGCACACAGAAGGACATGAAAGTTAAACTGTGTTATCTGCTCTTTTGTTTTAATTTATTGGCAGCAACGATTGTCTATGCAAACGAAGATCTGGAAAAACTAACAATAACTGATTGGCATGTTCATGTCGCCGGATTAGGTCATGGAGACTCAGGAAATTATGTTAATGAAGCCATGCGTAACAACTTCCGTTTTTACTTTTTCCTGAAATGGTTGAATGTAACAGAAGAAGATTTGCGGACATACGGTGATCAAATTGTTGTTAAACGATTAAATGATCAAATAGAAAAATCAAAATATATAGATCAGGTTGTTATTCTCGCGCTTGATGGTGTGATCGATAAAAAAACGAATCAACTGGATAAAGTTAAGACACAGTTCTATGTTGATAATGATTTTATCGCGAAACAAACAAGGTCATATCCGAAGTTATTATTTGGTGCCAGTATAAATCCCGAACGCGAAGACAGTATTGAATTATTAGAAAAAGTACATCAACAGGGAGCGGTATTAATAAAATGGATACCCTCAATTATGCATTTCGATCCTGCGGATGAAAAATTCGAACCGTTTTATCGTAAGATGGCAGAATTAAATATTCCGTTATTGACTCATACCGGAATGGAAAAATCTTTTCCTGATACTAATGATGCCTTGGCTGATCCAAGAAGGTTAGAGTTGGCATTACGATCTGGTGTAACCGTTATTGCCGCACACATAGCTACTACCGGCAAATCAGTTGGGCAGGATAACTTTGAACGTATCATGCCCATGTTTGATCAGTTTCCGAATCTTTATACCGAGATATCTAGTCTTACCCAAATTAATAAGTTGGGTTATCTGGCCAAAGCACTAAAAAAACCAGGCTTAAAAGAAAGGATGCTGTTTGGAACAGATTGGCCATTACAACATTTTCCCCTGGTATCTCCCTGGTATCATATTAATCACATCGGGTTTAAAAATGCCTGGCGTTTAGGAAAAATAAAAAACAAATGGGATAGGGATATAGAATTGAAACGGGCCTTTGGTGTCCCTAATGCTGTTTTTTCTCGAAAGCTAGGTCGTATTAACGATCTGTAGTGATTTACTGGCATCAATCAAAAATTGATCCAGGTCAACATACTTAAATTACTTTTCCATAGACTGGACACATGTTCAATCACAGCGGAATTGATGATATGAATCCGGAAAAAGATGCCTTATTGGCAAAAAAAGACGAGTTGGAAGAACGCCTCAATAAAATCCGTCAAGATTTAGCGCGCGGATATAGTGCGGATTCTGAAGATCGGGCGACAGAATTAGAGAACTCTGACGTTTTATTGGAGATTGCGCGTGTAGCTGAAGAAGACCTGGAGTCAATTAATAAGAAACTTCAGCAACTCCATGAATAGAAATAATATATTGCCTTAAATCTTCATTTTAGCTTTATATTACCCTCTAAAATTACTACAGATTTTTGTCATTTTGCCGCTAATTTGTCCTGAAAATGTAATAAAAGCTAACTAAACTTAAATGGTATAGAGATTGCTTTATATTACATAGGCAAATACACCTGAGGAGGTGTTCTATGATTCCCACTAATGTTATGCCGTTTCCAGAAATACAATACAGTATGCGTTGTGGAATTTGTCCAAAGTGCGGAAAAACTGATGGCTTTGTAAATCTTGGAAAAGAACATTGGTTCATATGCCGTGTTCATAAAACGAAATGGTTTGCTGGTATTAACCTGTTTGAAGGCTGGGAAAACCAAACGGTAGCACAAGCCGAAAGTATTGAAATGATGCTGAGTAGTTATAGGGAAGTAGTACCAATAAGGACTATTGATGAAGAACAAAAGTTAGGGATAAGTAACGTTTAATAAACACATGTAGTTTGTATTAGATTCACGAGTGTCCTCCTGCCTGCAAGACCAGGGACGGTCTAATCAAATAGCAACAACCTAAGTTTGTTATTTGTGTTTAATTTAACATTTTTAATGCAATATCCTGCGCTTATACTATCTTTAATAAGAAAGAAGAAACTTGAATGTCAAAAAAATTCCTGCATGGAAGCCTTAAGTTGGCATGTTCTAAACTATGTAGGGTTGCCGCTCTTTTTATAATTGCCTACTAGTTAAGTTCATTTCTTTCCAATTTTATTATGACGTTTATTAATTAAATTTCTCAATAATTATAAAAATGAGTTTAATATTAATTGTCTCTATTATTATCCGGATTATCGCCATAGCTTGGTCTATTGTTTTATGGCGCCAACTCAAAGATTGGCGTATGGCCTTTCTGATGCTCATGCTGAGTCTGATGGCAACACGCCAAATATTTACACTCACAAAAGATTTTCAAGGCTGGTATATAAATTTAACAACTCATATAGATGAACTACCTGGTTTGGTAGTTAGTATTCTCGCTTTAATTATTGTCATTGTTTTTCAAAAAATACTCCTCGAACAAAAAAACATAGATAAATCTATTCGAGAACACGAGGACCGATTAGCACAAGTATTAAAAGGTTATCAGGAAGGTCATTGGGACTGGAACATTATTACAGGTGAACAATGGTGGTCACCGAACTTTTACCATTTGCTCGGTTATGATCAACAGGATATAACCCCCTGTTTTGAAAACTTTATAAAACTGTTACATCCGGATGATAAAGAACATACAGAGAAAAAAGTTAAAGCATTGCTGGAAGATCACATTCCTTACATAAATGTATATCGATTGAAAAGAAAAACAGGGGAGTATAATTGGTTTAGAAGTCATGCGATGGCCGTTTGGGATGAAGAAGGAAATCCCATCAAGATGTCCGGATCCATTCTGGATATTACAACTAGTATAAAAGCAGAAAAAGCCTTACATGAAAATGAAGAACGTTTAAGACTGGTTTTGGAAGGTTCGCAGGATGGTCATTGGGTCTGGGATATTGTGGAAGATTATGGATGGTGGTCAGCAGAATTCTATCATTTACTGGGTTATGAAGATGGTGAGATACCACCCACGTATGAAAGCTTTTTTGAGCGTTTACATCCAGAAGATAAAGAGAGAATGCTAAAAAAGCAAAATGAACATCTCGAAAATAAAAAACCTTATGATATTGAATATCGCTTATTAAAAAAATCTGGAGAATACGCCTGGTTTCGTGCCCGTGGTCAAGCTGTTTGGGATAAGAAAGGAAAGCCAATTCGTATGGCGGGTTCGATACAAGATATAAATGAACGTGTTGAAGCGACGTTTAAATTAATTGAAGAAAAGCGAAAAGCTGCAACGTTAATCAGTAATCTTCCAGGGGTAGTTTATCGTTGTGAAAACGATCCAGACTGGAGTGTTGAATTTATAGATGGAAGAGTCCATGAATACAGTGGTTATTCAATAGATGATTTTTTAAATCATAAAATACATTGGGGAGATATTATTCACCCTGATGATAAAGAGTATGTTTGGGATGAAATACAATTAGCCAATTCAGAAAAACGTGAATTTACACTTGTATATCGTATAACGACTTCAAACGAAAAAGAAAAGTGGTGTTGGGAACAAGGTCGAGCTATTTTTGATGAGGAAAGTAATATACTTGCTCTGGAAGGTTTTATTACGGATATAACTGACCGCAAAACAACAGAAATTGCGCTTATTGAAAGTGAAGAAAAATACAGATCTGTCGTTGAGATTACTTCGGAATGGATATGGGAAATCGATTTAAACGGACATCATACGTACTCAAATGACTCAATTAAATTTCTTTTGGGTTACGAGGTTCATGAAATAATAGGGCAAAGTGCATTTAAAATAATCAGTCCTGATGTAAAAGAAGACATCACTGAATCATTATCCGAATTTATTCTAAATAAAGTGGGATGGACAAACCTGGTAATTCCCTGGATACACAAAAATGGAACTATCCGCTATTTAGAAAGTAACGCCTCGCCTATTTTTGACAGGGATAATGAAATAATCGGTTTTCGTGGTGCTGATCGCGATATTACAGAACGTATAAAAACAGAAAAAGAGTTACAGTTTACACAATTTGCAATTGACCATTTTACTGACGCGGCATTTTGGATTGGAGAAGAAGGGCAATTTATTTATGTAAATGAAGCAGCGTGTAATTCACTCGGCTATAGCAAAGAAGACTTACTAACAATGTTCGTTTTCGATATTGATCCCGGATTTAAAAAAGAAAAATGGGATAGTTATTGGAATAGTACGGAACATCAATACTTCAGTACATTTGAAACAACTCATCAACGTAAAGATGGAACAACATTCCCGGTAGAAATTGCCAGCAATCACCTTGAATATGAAGGCAAACATTATCGATGCACGTTTGCACGAAATATATCGGAACGTAAACGTGCAGAAGCTTCAATTCAAGCAAGCGAAGAACGTTATCGAGTATTCTATGACAATACTCCATCAATGTTTTTCACCATTGATCAAAAATTAAAAGTAATCTCAGTCAATCATTTTGGAGCAGAGAAACTGGGTTATGAGATTAATGAACTTGTCGGGAAACTTGTTTTGAATGTCGTCGCCGATGATGATAAAAATAAGGCATACGAATGTATACAGGCATGCTTTTTAAAACCGAAAGAATTACATCGTTGGGAAATGCGTAAAGTTTGCAAGAATGGATCATTGATATGGGTTCGGGAAACTGCACGAATAGTTTATGACAAAAATAATAACGCAAATCTTTTTATTGTTTGTGAAGATATTTCTGAAACATATTTACTTTCAGAACAACTTAGCTATCAAGCAAGTCATGATGTTTTAACCGGCTTAATAAATAGACGTGAATTCGAGAATCGTTTAGTACGAATTATTGATACTTCTCATAAGAGCAACACAGAACATGTTTTATGCTACCTCGATCTGGATCAATTCAAAATCATTAATGATAGTTGCGGGCATTTTGCTGGAGATGGTCTTTTGAAAGAAGTAAGCCAGCTAATAAACAAGCATATTCGAAAGCGAGACACGCTGGCCAGATTAGGTGGTGACGAGTTTGGAATTCTGATGGAACATTGCAACATAGATCAGGCTGAAAATGTGACGAAATCAATATTAAAAGAAGTGGAAGCCTATCGATACAGTTGGGAAGATAAAATATTTACTATTGGTGTCAGTATGGGCTTGGTCATGATTGATGACAATGTTATCGATCATACCGAAGTACTAAGAAAAGCAGATGCTTCATGTTATGCCGCAAAAGATGCGGGTCGAAATCGAATACATATTTATAGTGTAGACGATGTCAGTTTAATGCAGCGTCATGGAGAAATGCAGTGGGTCAATCGGATTAAACAAGCATTAGAAGAAGATCAATTTGAATTATATGTACAACCAATAGTTTCAACTGACGCAATAGATAAAACTATTTTTAAATATGAAGTATTAATAAGGTTAATTGAAAATAATGGCGACACTATTATTGCACCGGGCTTATTTTTACCTGCGGCAGAACGCTACAACCTCGCATCAAAAATAGATAGATGGGTTATAAATACAATTTTTAAAATATTTAAAGAACATACTGAAGTATTTTCAATGGTTAAATTATGGTCTATCAATCTATCCGGACAATCAATAGCAGATAAAGACTTCCTGAGTTTTGTCACCGATAAGCTTGAAGCTAATGAAAATATTGCAGACAAGATTTGTTTTGAGATAACAGAAACGGCAGCGATTTCAAATCTGCAAACGGCCGCAGGTTTTATGCGTAGTTTAAAAGAATTAGGTTGTCAGTTTTCGTTGGATGACTTTGGTAGTGGTCTATCTTCCTTTGCCTACTTAAAGACACTTCCGGTGGATTATTTAAAGATCGATGGATTTTTTGTAAAAGATATCGTCGAAGACGAAGCCGACTACGCGATGGTTAAATCAATTAATGAAATAAGTCAGGTAATGGGCATAGAATCAATCGCCGAATTTGTAGAAAACGACGCAATTAAACAAAGACTTATCGAAATCGGTGTTGACTACGTTCAAGGCTATGGCATTGGCAAACCAGAACCATTAAAGAATTTATTCAGTAAAAAATAAACTACTTGGCCAACGCTTGTCTGATTCGAAGATCCACATTCTGTTTTACCATCACATCACTAACGCCAGCAGGGCGTTTGTAAACGACTTTCTTTTCTTTGTCTAAAACATAAACAGCGGGTGTGCCCTTAACACCGTATTGTTTTGCGATCTCATCGCCATCCAATAACATGGTGAAGGTAAACTCTCTATTTTCAAAATATTTTATCGGGTCAACCTTGCCATCTTCATAAATATCGATAGCGTAAAATTTAACGCCTTTGTTTCGATACTTGCGATACATGACTTCCATATGCGGCATTAAGGTTGCGCAATAAGGACACCACGTTGCCCAGAACATAACGACCGACACGTTGTCTTCGCTATCCTGATAATAATCCAGCGTTTCAGATTTATTGGTTTGCAAGCTCCAGTTTGCAGCGGTGCCGCCAATATTGAGTGGTAATTCTTCAGCAGAAGAAACAGGCGTCAAAGAAACAGAAAGCAAAAGCAGCAGAAATAGTCGCATAATGGTAACCTTATTGTTATTTAATACACTGGATAAGTACGAATAATAAACTACATACTATCGTTGGCATCGATTAAAATATTAAAGCTATTCTGAAACATTAGGCAGGAAATGAAAAGCCCCATAAAAAACAAAATATTCAAACAAAAAACCATAACGCCTGTCGCCATAGCGCTATGCGTTATTTTCTGTTTTGGCTATACAAATGACAGTATGGCTTTAGAAGGCGATGAATTAATCGTGATCGAAAGTCTTGTTAATGTTAGATCAGGTCCAGATGGCGAGGCTGAGCCTTTATTCAGATTAGCAGAAGGGCGTAAAGTCATCGAAATTCAGCGTCAGAATAATTGGATCGAAGTTGATGCTCAGCGAGACGACCACGCAACAGGATGGATACACAAAACATTATTGAGCAAGATAGGCGTATCAGAGAATACAAGCTCCCCAACACGTTTTGATAAATTCTTGCAACGATTTAATGAACAGAATGAAATTATTAAAAATCAAAATGGCACACTCTATTTCACCGAAGCAGCTGATAAAGGCGAAGGCAAAATAGAACTTATTGCGACACAAGACTGGATCAATGGTGATATGGAAATGCACAACGAAACATTAAGTGTAATCTTCAAAATATGGAGTGATGTGACACCCGTTGGTAAATCAATCGCGGTTCAAGTTGTAGATGAGCAAGGCCAACGCTATACGGTAATGATGCGTTAGAAAATAAATTAAACTAAATTAAAATAAATAAAGAGTAACCATGTTAGTAGAAATCATCCAAAAACAGCACCTGGAATTACACGAACTTTTTGCCCGTCATCAAGAAGCCTTGATTCAAGGTTTGTTTGATGAAGCGGGTACCTGGCTGGAATATTTTCATGTTTGTCAGACAGCACATATACAACTGGAAGAAAAATATTTGCTGCCGGAATTTGCAAAAATAGAACGAACAACAAAATGGGACAGCTCGCTTTATGAAAAAGAGCATGAGAAGATACGTAAACTTTTTGACAATGTCTTTCAGGATCTGGAATGGCTAATTGAACAGGAACTGAACGAATCGCAACTGCGTCGAAATATTATCGCCTTACTTGATAAAGAGAAAACCTTAAAGGGATTACTTGAGCATCATGAAGGTCGTGAAGAAGAAGGCATGCTTAAAGATCTGGATGAGCAACTGGAAGATAGACATCTAAAAGAACTCAGATTGGACATTAATCTTACCTGGGCAGAAGTGATTGCTTCTATAAGAGAAACAGCGTTATAAAATAGGTTATTTAATATGCGAAACTTACTCACACCACTCATACTTTGTTTAATGTCAGTTAACGTCGTGGCTGAAACCGATTTCTCTACCATAGAAGAGCAAGAGCGCGCGCAAATTATTTCTGAATTAACCTATCGTCTCGATACAAAACAAAACTGCAATCAAACATTAAACTGGGATGATTCCGGATCAGGTGCAGATTTGGACGGTTACTTCTTTCTTCCAAATGCAAAAGACGCTGAATATATTATCGGCGGACATGCCTCAGGCAAAAAAACATCCGATTATCATTGCACAACAACCGTTAGCATCTCTGCAGATAATCCAAAAGTAAGACCGCCATTATTAGCGACACCTGCGAACTGGAAACAAGTCTGGAAAGATTCAGGAAGTGGCGCAGCAAAAGACGGATCGTTCTGGAAAGCATTACCGCCCGATGAAAATTACATCTGTCTCGGTAGCGTTTCGCAACTGAATCACAATGCCAAACCAAACATCCCCAACTATCGTTGCGTGCATAAAAGTTTAACCGACAAGATAACAACAAGCGCAATTATCTGGTCAGACAAAGGTACCGGAGCGGATCAACGAGTCACTGTGTTTAGCTTACCCGCAACAGGTGCATTCGTAGCCGTGCCATCAAGAGCAAAGAGCATAGAAACGTATGACTTAAAGAAAAACGCAACCAGCGTACCTGATCCGAAAACGGTAGAAGAAATACTTGCGAAAAGAATGGCGCCTATAAAAGCAGACATCGAAGCAAAAACATTGGCCTTGAAAGAACAAAAACAAACCGCCAAAAAAGAAGAAGCCCCTAAAGAAGAAACTAAAAAAGAAGAAGCACCAAAAGAAGTAGCCAAGAAAGAAGCCGTAAAAGAAACCATAAAAGAAGAAACTGTAAAAACAGAATCAGATAAAGCCGAACAGCAAAAACTAGCGGCAGTAGCTGAACAAAAAGCAGCAGCTGAAAAAGCAGCTAAACAAAAACAGCAAGAAGCAGAAGCAGAACAAATATTAAAAGAAGAACAACAAGCGCGCATTGCAAAAGCAATGGCAAAAAAAGAAGCGGCTGAAAAAGAAAAACAAAAAGAAGAAGCCATTAAAGAAACCATAAAAGAAGAAGCTGAACTAGAAGCTGCCAAAACAGAATCAAAGAAAGAGGCAGAAGCGCCCGCTCAAATGGAAGCCGAGAAAACAGAACCCGTTGAAACAAGCACTACCAGTGCTAGCGATGTTAAAACGGATTCAAAAGGCCTGAGCGACATACTCTTGTTCTTCCTGAAAGTATTCGGAATCATGGTCGGCGGTGTAATCGTCTTTATGATTGCGTTCAAAGCATTGTTTGGTAAGAAAAAAGAAAAATAAAGCCACATTGAAGTACGACCACATGGAGAAGGTGAGACCAGAAACTGGTCGAGAAGCTGGTTTGGACCATGCGAAGGAGCGACCGAATGCCGATAGAATACTTAAAATAATTAACTCATTTCGGCTAAAGCCGAACTGTTTCAGGTCGATACAAATAGTGAATCGAATGAAACAGAGGCATTATGAGTATTCTATGTAAAAGATGTGACACGGACATGCATACCGTCTTCTATGAAGGCGTCGCAATCCAACTGTGTATGAGCTGTAAAGGCATCTTTCTCACCAGGAAAAAACTCGAGATAATAGAAAACTCCCGCGAAATCGAAATCCCTGAAGACACGCCGGTTCCTCGCAACGGCCCTGAAGTCCGTCGTCATTGCCCCAATTGCGACATCAATATGATAAAAGTAAAACACGGCAACATACGTGCAACCACAGTCGATTATTGCGAAGACTGCAGCGGCATCTGGCTGGATAAAGGCGAACTTGCGTCAATACAACTCAGCTACGAAATCGCAGAAAAGAACCTATTTCTAAATCAACTCAGACGCGCCTGATTCAATACAACTGAAACAACAAAATTCTATTCCAGCAAAAACCGTCCTAGTTGCTGCCGGAGTAATTTATTTTCCGAACGCAGTTTTTCCAGCTCCTCAATCATATCGAGATATAAAGGAATACCGGTCCAATCGATATCAAAATCCCGATGCAGTCGCGATGCGCGTTTGGCAATGCTGAGCATGTAACAATCAAAACACCATTCCTCCGGTGAATCACCACTCGGCTCGATAACGCCTTCCTCAACAATCGTAATCAATACCTCTGTTGGCAGTTCAGCAATCTCGCACACTTCTTCGAGCGTTAGCTCTACAGTTAAACTCGTTTCCATTATGCTTTCCTCCATTCGCTACGCGGATTGAAAGTTGTATTTTTCGATAAGGATTCCCAAAGTTGTTTGGCATCTTCATCCGTCTTATCCGGAACGACTATTTTCAATACTGCATACAAATCACCCGTACCGGTTTTACTCGGTAAGCCCTTACCTTTAACGCGCATGCGTTTCCCAGTCTGGCTACTCGGCGGCAAAGTCAGATTAATATTCCCCGTGAGTGTCGGAACCTCGACCTTGGTACCGAGTATCGCTTCCCATGGCGTGATAGGCACGGTAATGATCAAATTATGACCTTCAACATCATAAAGCGGATGCGGCACCAAACGGATATGCAAATACAAATCACCATTGGCACCATCACCAATACCGGGGCCACCCTGACCCTTTAAACGAATCCGTTCGCCCTCGGTCACACCCTTGGGAATTTTAATATTCAAGGTCTTCTTAACATCCGCCAGCCTGCGCCCCTCGGCATCGTAATGCGGCAGATTAAAAGAAATCGTTTTCTGCTTATCCGAAATCGTTTCTTCGAGAAAGATCGGCAATTCAGTTTCGATATCCTGACCACGGAAACTAAAACGTGTTTCACGATGCGCATGCGGGCCTCTGGCGCCAGCGCGCGGACCACCCGCACCAAATATCGATTCGAAGAAATCAGAAAATTCGCCATCATGCGAAGCAGACGATTGCCAACCCGGCGGCGGCGTAAAGCTTTGGCCTTGTTGGCCGCCGTACTTTCGCAGCTCATCATATTCCGCGCGTTTCGTCGGATCTTTCAGCGCCGCATAGGCTTCCGCAACATCCTTGAATTTCTTCTCGCCATCCTTATCCTCGCTAACATCCGGATGATACTTACGCGCCAGCTTACGATAAGCGGTTTTAATCGCTTTCAGATCCGCTTCCGGTTCTACTCCCAGAATCTTGTAATAGTCTTTAAATTCCATTCGCACCTCGTGCTAAAAGTCATATAAGCCAACTAAGCTTAGTTATAATAATTACCTACATAAAACTACATATTGATACGGATCAACAAAATTTAAAGGTTGCTGCTTTAAATACCCGCCCAAATAAGGCAAAGTGAATCTTTCAGGGGAGGTCACAACAAGAACTGTTGTGCCAGGGAGAAATATGAGTTTCACAAAGACCAGCAAACATTGCCGGCGGCCGCACTGCGCCAACCGACAGGTTCATCTCAAAGCGAACATTCAAGGATGAGCCATGCTTAAAAAAATAATGCTAGGGTTCGCTATATTCATCATCGCGCTATTAATCATTGGCGTCATTGCGATCCAGATCTACATCTTCTCCAACAACCCCGGCACCAAAGAAGAACTACTCAAAGAAATAACACCGATAATACCCGAACTCATCAATGCGCTAGACCAGGCCAATCTAGACGACCCGAAAACCTGCGAAGAAGAACTCGATCAAATAGGCTACAACCTCAGCCTGGATATCGCAGGCGCATTCGACTACATACGAAAAATCCCCTTACAACATTTATGGGACGAAGACGCAAAGCAATTAGAAGACGTAAAGCTGGAAGTCCAAAGTACAGGCATCCTCTTTTCTTTTGCCGCACTAAATTCCTGCGAGAAAGAAACCTTCTTCAAGCTGGATAAACCGAAGTTAAGACAGTCTTTGGTTGAGTTGGAAGAAAGTATTAAGGCGTTGAATTGAGTAGAAAGAGTGTTAAGGAAGGTTAAAAATTGATTAACGCCGTGTTGTTTCACTCCCGTAATTTTTATATTTCTTCTTTGTTGCCTTAAGCAACATGCTACGCTGCAATCAATTCAAGCGTTCCTAGAAAATAAATTAATAATTTAACTGAATTTACTTGCCGCGTTTTTTATGTTTTCAAAAATAGGGTCAGAAATATGCTTGGGGAAATCATTAGGTAAACGAGAAGAAACTTCAGTAATAACGTTATCAATGTTACTTATAGATTCATCAATAATATTTTTCATTGTAGCTACTGGGAAATCAACTTTTTTACTTTGAGAGAACCAATGTCTTGGCAACATAGTATACCAATGATAATGAATATTCTTACTATGTAAGGCCATAGCCATTTTTAGTTTTTGATAATCAATCTGTCTTTTGTTAGAGATTGGGTATGCAGAGATAACATCATAAACAGGTGTTAAACAGAATCGACCTTCTTGCTTTAAAAAGATACTGAAATTTTTTGCATGGCCATCAATAGCACCAAGTAACCAGAAAAGAAAAATAGTTTTCATAAATTGTTTTCTTTCTTCTTCAGGTTTCAATGAAGACTTTAATAAATTCATAATTGTTTTAATTCCGGGCCCTCCATGACTTTCATATTTTAAACCAGGCCCTTTTCCAGTTGCTTGGCACATATCTTCTTGTGGCTTTCTGATGATCCAGTCTCCATCATCTGAAAATTCACGATCAAAACGTTCTACAATCAATACCGTTACGTCTTCAAAGGTTTTTATTTCGACATTAGGAACTGGGATGTTAAATTCTTTTAAAATATTATTGCATAGCCATTCGTTTTCAAAACTCTCACTTAAGTCAATGTTGTTGTATTCAATTTTTCCGATAGGTAATTTAAAAATATGCGTTGTTGGAGTAGCACCTATTGGACGTTGCCATTTTTTATTGTGCCAAAGCAAAGCAGTCTTTTC
>JBFIIJ010000002.1:0-26152 GCA_041601315.1 Gammaproteobacteria bacterium | reverse complement strand
TCAATTATAAATTATGCGGATGCTATATTACCATTGTGTGAAGAGAATGACTGGGTTGGAATTCGGATGGGACATCTGCCAGGAGAAAAATTACCGGATGTTTATAAGAGTAGAATTATTGATTATGGGAATGAATTTTGGTCTGAAGAACTTGATGTCTATTTTTCTTATCGTTGTAAATTATTTGTTGGAAATTCATCTGGTCTTAGAATTATGACTTTCTTGTCTGGTAAACCAAACGCCGTAGCTAATTTAGTTCCTATATTGATTCCAGTTAGGCGAAGCAATGATCTTTATATTCCAAAAATAATTCGCAGTGCTGGTTCTGGAGAAATAATCCCGCATGCAGATTTGATTAAAATGGGACTTGGGTATGCAGCCATGAGCGATGAATATATTTCAAAAGGTTTAGTATTAGAAGAAAATTGTGCAGAGGATATACGAGCTGTATGTATGGAACGATTATCGCTATTAAAACGTGGCGTACCTGATCCAGAGGATGAGTTACTTCAAAATAGGTATAAAAGTAAAATTTTATCAAACTGTTCTGGTTATAAAACTCACGGGAATATATCAGCGCAGTTTCTATTAAAATACCCTGAGATAATGGGTTAAGAATATGTTCCAAACAACGAAGGCATTAAGTGAAAATGCATAAAGAGCCAATATTTATAATGGGTTGTGCTAGGTCTGGAACAACAATGTTAAGGAGGATCCTAAATGCGCATTCAAGAATAGCCTGTCCTCCAGAGACAGGCTTTATGATGCAATTATGTAATCTTTATGATATCCAGAGATCAAAATTAGGTTTGAATCATATGGGTTTCTCTGATGAAGAGATTCTTGCAAGAATGAGAAGTTTTGCAGAATCATTCTACAGAGATTATTTAAAGTCGCAGAAGAAAGCTCGTTGGGCAGACAAGTCAGGATATCTTCCGGTTGCTCAGACAATTGATAAAATATTTAATCATGAGGCATTGTATATTGGCATTGTTCGACATGGATTAGATGTAAGTTATTCAATTTGTGAACTTGATTGGGAGAATAATTTAGGATCTATCCAGCCTTTCTATAAAGGTCGAGGTGAGCGAACTCTTGCAGCAGCGGATTATTGGGTTGCTCGTAACCAAATGCTTGTTGATCTTATTAACAGCGTTGGGAAACGAATTCATTTGATAAGTTACGAAAAATTAACCACTGAACCAGAAGTAGTTCTTTCTAATATGTTTGAATTTATTGATGAACCCTATGAGTCAGAAGTCATAATGTTTAACAAGGCTGAACATGAATATGGTTTTGAAGATCATAAAATTAATAAGCATGTTGGCATAACTAATAACAGCGGTCGTTATCATGAGTGGTCAGATGATATAATTGATAGATTACTTGATGTGATCAGACCGATGTTGCATCAATTTAATTATGAAGACCACATAATTGATAAATATTCTTGATATCAGTAGTGAATAATAAAAGTCATGTATCTTGAATATTAAATAGATATTAGTTATTCCTTGTTCTATTTATAATAATAAATTTAGTGATAAGGCTTACTTAATAATATGAATTTGTCTTGGTTTATTGAATGAGTTTAAAATCGAAAATACGGGTATTCAATTCTGGAAAATATTTCACTCTCTCAATTTAAATATAGCCTGATAATACGTGTCTGTATTATCAGGCATAGGTCAGACTTATCAATATAAGAAAATAATATAATATAATATACTGCTTAATTAGATGAATATATTAATAACAGGGGGCTCAGGTTTATTTGCGGTCAATTCAGCAATAGAATTGAGAAGCGCACATAAAATAATACTTGGGCTACATAAAAAAAACATTAATTTAAAAGGCGTTGATGCGGAATCTATAGATATTGGAACAGCTACTTCTATATCTTCTTTATTTAAAAAGGTAAGACCTGATGTAGTAATACATGCTGCAGGAATTACAGATGTTGAGTTTTGCGAATCCAATCCGAAGACTGCGCACAGTGTCAATGTAGAATTGGCTGTTAAAATAGCACAGGCATGCAAATACTTTAATATAAAATTAATTTATATATCAACCGACCATTTATTTTCGGGAGATACGCCATTTGCTAATGAAATGATGGAGCATTGCCCAAAGAATGTGTATGCAAAAACAAAATCAGATGCTGAATTAAGAGTGCTTGAAATTGATGGTAGTGCTATTGCCGTCCGGACTAATTTTTATGGGTGGGGAACTACTTATAGAAAATCATTCAGCGATAAAATAATAAATGACCTGCGAAATAGAAGGAGTATAAGTCTGTTCGATGATGTTCATTATACTCCAATACTAATTTCAACATTGATAAATACAATAATGAAACTAGTAGAGTTAAATGCTGAAGGTGTTTTTAATGTAGTATCAAATACAAGGTTATCTAAATATGAGTTCGGCATTAAATTGGCAAAAATATTTAATTTGGATTTTTCTTTGATCGAAAAAGGGTGTTTGAATGACAGTATTGATTTGGTGAATAGACCTCATGACATGAGTTTATCTAATGAGAAACTCAAACAGCTAATTAATGAAGATAACTTTAATATTGAAAATGATTTGAAAAAATTGTATGAACAAGAAAAAAATGTTTTATATAAAGAGGTTACAAGACTGTGATCCCATATGGACGCCATCACATAGATGAAGAGGATATTCAGGCAGTTGTTGATCTGTTGAGAAACGGTTCATTGACCCAGGGGCCTTCAATAGAAAAATTTGAACAGGCAGTGTGTGAATATGTAGGTGTTAAATATGCTGTCGCTGTTTCAAGTGGTACCGCTGCATTACATCTTGCTGTTCTGGCGGCTGAAATCAATGAAGACTCATATCTAATCACATCCCCCATTACATTTGTTGCCAGTGCAAATTCGGCTATTTATGCAGGTGGTAAACCGCTTTTTGCAGATATAAGTCCAGAGACAATTAATATATCCACTGAATGTGTTCAGGAAATGTTAGATAATCATCCAGAAACAAGAGTGATTATGCCAGTGCATTTTGCAGGCTTGGCCTGTGAAATGTCTGATCTGAAAAAAATATCAGATCGTCATGGAACAGTCATCATAGAAGATGGCGCTCACGCATTAGGGGCAAAATACCCAGATGGTAACTATATTGGTAGTTGTCATAATTCATTAATGACAATCTTCTCGTTTCACCCTGTTAAGTCTATTGCTGCAGGCGAGGGAGGAATGATTACTACTAATGATGAAGCAATCTATAGACGTTTGTTAAGAATGCGCAGCCATGGAATTAATAAATTAAATGATACATTTATTCTTCCTGAACAATCGAATGAAAATGGACGCACCAGCCCTTGGTACTATGAAATGCAGGAGCTCGGTTTTAATTATCGAATTACTGATATTCAGTGTGGTTTGGCATTATCGCAGTTAAAAAAACTTGATAAATTTATAGCAAGGAGGAGGGAACTTGCAAATAAATATGATCTGGCATTTCAAGACCACGAATTTATTAAACCTGCACAGAAACTAGGTCGAGACATAAGTTCACATCATATATATGTTGTAAGAATAAACTTTAGAAAGGCAAGCATTAGTCGGACAGACTTCATGCTTAAACTAAGAGAGAAAAATATCCTAACGCAGGTTCACTATATTCCCGTTCCTATGCATCCATATTATCGGACACTAGGTTTTATGCCAGAAAATTATCCACATGCCATGGATTATTATCAAGAAGGTTTGAGTATCCCACTATATTATGACCTGACCAATGAGCAGCAAGATTATGTCATTAACCAAATTAAGGCATTATTAATTTAGTACATTAATATTGATCATATGATGAATATAGCCATCATTCCGGCGCGAGGCGGGAGTAAACGGATTCCCGGAAAAAATATCAAGATGTTTTGTGGGAAACCAATGATTGCCTGGTCGATTGAAGCTGCCATTAAAAGCAGATTGTTTGGACATATTATCGTTTCGACGGATGATTCAGACATTGCCGCTATTGCCAGGGAATATGGTGCAGAAACTCCATTTATCAGACCTGACCATATATCAGATGATTATGCTGGAACAGAAAAAGTAATTTCACATGCAATTACATATATGAACGAACATCATGTTGGTTTCTCTGCTGTTTGTTGCATCTATGCAACAGCCCCGTTTATTCAACAAAATGATTTAGTTTATGGATTAGAAATACTGGAAACTGGAAATTGGGATTATGTCTTTCCTGCATGTGAATTTAGTGCGCCAGTTTTTAGATCCTTCCAGAAAAATAACGAAGCTGGTCTGGAAATGTTTTTCCCTGAAAATTATATGAAAAGAAGTCAGGATCTACCTGTTGCTTTACATGATACGGGACAGTTCTATTGGGCATATAAAGAAACCTGGCTTGATGAAAAAGAAATTTTCAGTAAAAAATCGACGGTGATCGTCATACCAAAATGGAGAACCCAGGATATTGATAACCTGGATGACTGGAAAAGTGCAGAGCTTCTACATCAAGTGTTAGTCGAACAGGAGTATAAATGAAAATATTAGTGATTGCTGCTCACCCGGATGATGAAGTTCTGGGTTGCGGTGGAACCATAGCTAGATATGTCAGCAACGGAGCAAATGTACATGTTGCATTCATGACTGATGGTGTTTCTTCAAGATCAGATGATAAAAATGATATTGTAGATCAAGATAGACGCAGAAAAGCAGCAGAACAAGCATGCGCTATTCTAGGCATGAAATCAGTGGACTATCATCAGTTTCCAGACAATGGCATGGATACTGTACCGTTATTGTCTATTGTTAAAGAAATTGAGAAACTAATTAATGTATATCAGCCAGATACTATATTTACGCACTATGCAGGTGATTTGAATATAGACCACCAGCTTGTGAATCGAGCAGTGATTACAGCTACGCGGCCACAGCCTGAAATGCCTGTAAAGACAGTTTTATCCTTTGAGATTCCTTCCAGTACAGAATGGCAATTTGCAAATGAGTCTGGACAATTTGTCCCAAACTGGTTTATTGACATATCAGATTATATGGATATCAAATTAAAAGCATTAAATGCCTATCATGAAGAACTCCGCGAATGGCCTCATCCCAGGTCAATTCGCGCCATTGAACATCTTGCGCATTGGCGAGGTGCAATAATTGGCAAAAATGCTGCCGAAGCATTTATTCTAAACAGACATATCGAATGGATGTGATTTTCAGGGTTGATGCATCTGAGAATATCGGTACAGGTCATGTACAACGTTGTTTATCTCTGGCCAGATCTTTGGATAGCCGAGGAATAAAGCCCTATTTTATTTGCAGAGACTTTAATAATTACAAATCGACGGTTATAAATTCGTCTGAATATAAGGTTTCCTGGCTTACTAACTGCGATTCCTCTCAAAATGATGCGGAAGAGACTAAAAGAATTTTGAGTGCTCTTAAACCAGAAGGCTTGATCGTCGATCATTATAGCCTGAATGCTCAATGGGAAAGCCAATTGCGAGAGTATGCTAGAAAAATTATTGTTATTGATGATCTGGCTAATGATGTTCACGATTGTGACGTTTTAATAAATCATAACTATATGGCCACATCAGAAATATATGAAAATAAAGTGCCTGAACATTGTGAGTTATTGCTCGGAGGAAATTACACATTATTATCAGAAGTTTATAAAAACAAGAGGAGCTCCAGTCTAATAAGGACTGGGCAACTAAATCGAATATTACTTTTTTTTACATCAGGAAATGATGAAGGTGAAACGCTTAAAGCTATGCAGGGACTTGCTGCTTTTGCATACAAAAATATAGTAGATGTTGTTGTTGGTAATACAAATTCGGACATCGATAAGATAAAAAAATATTGTATTGATAGAAAATGGAATTTTCATGTGCAAATTGATTACATGCATGATTTGGTTGCATTAGCTGATCTTGCAATTGGTAGTGCAGGAATGAATGCTTGGGAGCGATGTGTCCTTGGTGCTCCGGCATTAATTACCATACTGGCAGATAACCAAAAGCCAAATGCAATGGCACTTGATAACAATGCTTGTGTCATAAACCTGGGCGAATTTAGCCAAACGACACCTGATACATATACCCAAGCACTTAATGAACTCAACCCAGAACAGTTAATTAAAATGTCTCGAGCATCATTCAATTTGATTGATGGTAATGGAATAAATAACGTGACTGAAAAATTATTATCGACATTGACTAATTAAAGAAAGAATAGAAAAAATTTGATTCAATTTAGTAAAAAAATAAAAGCTGGCAATCAATTCATCGGAGAAAATCTTCCTTGTTTTATTGTTGCAGAAATCGGCATCAATCATAATGGCGATATAAATTTAGCCAAAAAATCAATTGAGGCGGCTAAACAATCCGGCGCTAATGCTGTTAAGTTTCAGAATTATAATGTCGAAGACTTTATTCATGATAAAGCCCTGACGATTACCTATACAAGCAATGGGCATAGTGTTACTGAGCCACAATTTGACTTGTTCACACGTTGTGAGTTAAAACCAGATCAGTTGCGGGAATTAAAAAAATATTGCGACCACCATAATATTCTTTTTTTAAGTACTCCAACTAGTAAAAACGGCATAGATATTCTAGTCGAAATTGATACGCCACTGATTAAAAACGGGTCTGACTTTATTACGCAGCTGGAATTAATTAAAGAGATGGCAATGACAGGCAAGCCAGTCATATTGTCTACAGGCATGGCAACAAAAAATGAAATAGATGATGCGGTGAATGTATTTGCATCATGTAACAATAATCAAGATTTAATTTTATTACATTGCACCTCTAATTATCCTACTTCTATGATTGAGGTGAATCTGAATAAAATTCCATTATTAGCAGATACTTACGGTTGTTTATCGGGGTTTAGTGATCATTCTTTAGGTAATACCGCTGCTATTGGTGCCAGAGTCCTGGGAGCATGTTTTATTGAAAAACACTTCACTCTGGATAAAAACTTGCCTGGACCTGATCATCACTTTTCATGTGATCCAGATGAATTACTTCAACTTGTAGACTCAATCCGAAATATTGAGTCGGCACTGGGGGAAAAAAGTTTGGGATTAAATTATGAAGAAATGACAAGCCGAAGAGAGTTTCGGCTGTCATGTATTGCTACGTGCGACCTTGAACCAGGCACAACAATTCTGGATGAACATATTACGTTCGGAAGACCCGGGACAGGCGTCCCACCGAAATATAAAAATTCTATATTAAATACTGTACTAAAAAGAAAGATAAAAAAAGGTGGATTATTTACCATGGACGATCAAGATGAATAAAGAGAAAGTAATTATTGTAGGAGCAGGTATTGCAGGTATCGCTGCAGCCTATTTTGAAGCAAAAAAAGGCAATAAAGTAACTCTATTAGAGACTGCAAAAGAACCGGGCGGGCTTTTGCGCAGTGATTTTAATGGTAAAACTTATTTCGACTATGGCACACATATTTTACCAGAGACCGGTGTTGCTGAAATAGATGATTTCCTATTTGGTGATTTTACAGATGAAGACTGTCTTATTACAAAAAAGATTGCAGCAGGCAACTATTACGCCGGGAAATTAAATGAAAATAGTTGTTATGTTAATACGAAAAGTCTATCTGAAATTGATTATCAACAGTGTTGTCATGAATTACTTGCGTCCAGAGAGACTGACAGCGTTAATCTTTCAGAGTTTTTTACTCATCGCTATGGAAAAACATTGTTTGAAAAAATATTTAAACCAGTAATTAAAAAATATCTTGGTGAAGATCCTGATAACCTAGACCCAAAAATTGGATATTTTTTTGATATGTCCAGAGTCCTTGCATTCAATCAGGATATTACAGATAAACTGAATAGAATTGATGATTATAATAAAATTCTGGGGCATCATGAACGCAAGGAAGGCGTTTGTAAGTATTATCCAAGAAATGGTGGAGTTGGTGCATTGATAGATCGTCTGGTTAGGAAAATTACGAGTCAGGGCGTTAAATTGATAACGGGCACTGAGATACAGACTATTGATTTAAACGAAAATAACGTTTCATCATTGACTACGAAATCAGGAAAAATCGATTGTGATCGTGTGATATGGTCTGTGCCTTTAATATTTTTGGCCAATCTTACAAACATCAGTAGAAAATCTGTCCGCCCCATTTTTAGAAAAACAACCTTATATGACTTTACATTTGATCTGCCATTGAATACAGATTGTACTTTTATAAATGTATATGAACCTGATTTATATTCAGGAAGAATTACGCTTTATCAGAATTTGGGCGCGGAAGATAAGGGAGGGTACAGTTGCACTGTGGAGGTCTTGTCAGATGAAGAACCTTCTAGTGATATTATTCTTCAGGAGTTAAGAACAATGGGGCTTATATCTGCTCGTTCAAACTGTCAATTTCAACAATTACGAAATGTGAATAATGGTTTCCCAGTTCTGACATGTGAATATTCAGAAGTTTCCAATGAGAATAATAGTTACTATCGAGAACAATTTAATAATGTAATATTTATTGGAAAGGCTTCTGAAGATGCGTTTTTTATGACAGACGTGTTGAGAGACACACATAAAAAAATATTGAAATATTGATGAATAGAGATTCCTTTCTTTTCTGGAATGAAAAATATAAACAAGGGTTTATCCAAATGTACCCTTGGGATTCTGTTGTCAGTTTTGTATATAGGCATTACCCAGAGCATAAACCGCGCTATGAAATTAATATCCTTGAAGTTGGATGTGGAACTGCATCAAATTTATGGTTTGCCGCAAGAGAAGGTTTCAATGTTACAGGGATAGATTGTTCGGAAGAAGCTATTCGCATTGCCAGAGAACGGTTTCAATCTGAAGGACTGAAAGCTGAATTATCTATTGGTTCCATTACCGAGCCTTTTGCCTACGCCGATAACTATTTTGATATGGTGATTGATAGAGCATCAATCACCCATGTTGGGATGACGGAAGCAAAAGCGACGATCAAAGAAATATACCGGGTTTTAGCTCCAGCAGGCAAACTATTTTTTAATCCATATTCTAAAGAATCAAGTAGTTATCGGTGCGGAAAACAGGTTGAGGATGAGCTGACTATAAATATAAATAAAGGAAGCTTAATGCACGTTGGTCAAATATGTTTTTATGATGAAAGTTCAATTAAGTCAGTTTTGGAAGATTATAAAATATTAAGTTTTAATCACATTAAACAAACAGATATCATTTCCTCAAATTCTACTCATGCAGAATGGCAGATCATTGCCTGTAAGTAAGATGCATACTTCATTACGAAAATTGGAAGTTTCAGATAAGGACTTGCTTTTAGAATGGCGAAATGACCCATTTCTCGTTAAAAGGTCATCAAGCCAGCGAGTTATATCTAGAGAAGAACATAATGACTGGTTTAATAGTATTATGAATAATTGTAATGTCTTGGCATATATTGTTGAATCTGATGACAAACCAATTGGCCATCTTAGGTTAGAAAAGCAAGATGCATTTGTAATCATTACTATATATTTATTAGAAAAATATACGGGAAAAAGTTATGGGAAAAAGCTCGTCCACGAGGGTTGTAGACGGTCACTTTTAATTTGGCCAGATTGCATCGTAAAAGCATGTGTTCGCAGTGATAATTTACCAGCACAACATATGTTTAAAAAAGCGGGTTTTTATCAAGGTGATAATATTGAAGATAATGTAATTATGCTGTATGAAACCGATGAAGAAACGATTGCTGAAAAAAGGTATCACACACTACTTAGTAAGTATGGTGAGTGTCATTCTGCATTAGATTGGGGTAGTGAAGAAAGTCAGGAGTTACGCTTTGAAGTTTTATCAAATATAAGTAATCTCAATGCATGTTCTGTGCTTGACGTGGGTTGTGGACTTGGTGATTTTTATAAGTTTTTGCAAGATAAAAATATTAATTCGACGTATACGGGATTAGACATTTCTAAAGAGTTTATCGATATAGCAAATAAGAAATATCCTGTAGCTAATTTTATAAACAGTAGCATTACAAAATTAAAACTATCTACTATTAATAAACATGATTATGTTTTTGCAAGCGGGATTTATGCGACGTATCAACATGGAAATTATACATATTTTGAATCTGTACTAAAAATAATGTGGGGTTTGGCAAATCGTGGGGTAGCTTTTAATTCGTTGTCTTCCTGGGCAAAGGATAAAGATGAAGGAGAGTTTTATGCAGATCCAATCAAAATTTTGAAAATCTGTAAGCAATATACTGATAAAATTGTCTTTCGCCATGACTACCATCCCCGAGATTTCACCATATATTTATTAAAGGAATAATCTGTTGATTTTATCTATAAATCAACCCGCCTATTTACCTTGGCTTGGATATTTCGATCGAATCAATAAGAGCGATATCCATATTGTCTTGGATAATGTGCAACTTGAAAGAAATACTAAAACAAGTTTTGCCAATCGAAATAAAATTCGTACCCATCAGGGTTGGAGTTGGTTAACAGTTCCAGCAAAAAAAAGCCATAATCCGGAAGAAGAAAAAATCAACCAAATTGTCATAGATGGACATCACTGGAAAAAAAAACATCTTAATTCTATACAGCAATCTTATAGTAAAACTCAGTACTTTTCTGAACACCGCGAATGGATTAATTCCCTGTATGGGGAACAATGGGGAAATCTATCATCGCTCTTAAAAGAGAGTACATATCATTTATTAAAAGTATTAAATATTACTACGCCTATTGTGTTTAGCTCAGATTTGGACGTGAAGGGTATTAAAAGTGAATTGATTTTGAATTATTGTCGGGAAGTTGGTGCAACTGAATACTTGTCAGGACCGTTTGGTAGAGATTATCTGGATATCAATGAATTTGAAAAGGCTAATATAGTTCTCGATTATCATGATTATCATCATCCGGTCTATGAGCAATATCATGGTGAGTTCATACCCTATATGAGTGTGATAGATTTGATATTCAATAAAGGAGATGAGTCATTAAATTTACTGACAAACAGCGAATAATAACCTGTGAAGTGAATGAATAGTTTCAAAATCTCTATTATTAAAAGATATAGAATGAGACAAGCTATGCAACAAATGCGTGGGTTTCGTCGGATGAAGGAGAACGGTCAATATCAAAAAATTGCTGAATTAAGGCAGGAATTCGCAACCACCCCTTTGGGCATAAATAGAAAAGATCGCTTGTCGGCCATCCTCTTTGGCCGAAACCATTCTGAGCCTGACATTGTATTAAGGCAATACCTGATATTTTGGATTGGCACGAGAAATTTAATTGAATCATTTCTATTGGCGGCGGGAAAAAATACAAGTCTCGCACACCCTTTACCTGCTCAATGGATAGATATCATCAAGCGAAAAGGTTTCATTGTTAATGAGAAAAGATGTCGACGATTATGGAAACAACAATTATTTATTATGTTTTGTTATGCACAACTTACTATTGCTAAAAGAGTACTTTTTTCATTATATGAGATATATGAAAAGCGTTATACGAATTTTGGTTCTTATGTTTATTTGACAGAATTATCAGCTGGGAATCTCCCTCATTCTGAAACTACAGGGAAAAGTTATGATATTTTTACGTGGTACTTAAACTGGAAGGGTGGTAAGAAGCATGTAAAAAAATATTGCCATAATGTAAAAAGATCCCCATCTATAGAATACAAAGGTGTTGAGATCGAATATTTGGATTCACCTGTCCCACCACTTAACCAACCAAACTTGATAATGAGATTTATTAAATGGGGAGTGATGGCCTCATTACTAAGTATAAAAGCATGTTTCAAAGGAGAATGGTATGGCCTAATCATTCTAAAAGAAGCTGCACTTGCTGAAATTGTTCGATTGTCTGACAAAAACTTATTGCCTGCTGAAGTTCTTTTTAATAATTCTACTGTTATATATCGTCCGCTATGGACATATGACGCAGAAATAAAAGGGACAGTCAATTCAATATATCTCTATTCTGTTAATTCTGGTCGATGGAAAATTAATGGAAAGTTAACACAAATGCCTTTATGGAAACCCATGACATGGTCAAGGTATTTATTATGGGATGTGTATGATAAAAGATTTATTGATAGAGAAGCACAAGGTAAATATGAGGTAGTTATTGTCGGGCCAATTTGGTTTAAATCTTCAGGAAAGTCATTAGGTAATATCCCGGACAATTCTTTTGCTGTATTTGATGTTCAGCCTATCCGTGATATTTTATATAGTAAAATTGGATTTGATTTCGATTATTATATACCGGATATTGCAAATCGGTTTTTACTGGATATTTATGAAGTGATAAATGAACACCATGGGTTTATGGTGCTTAAAAGAAAGCGCGATTGGGGGAAAAAAGTTCATCCAAAATATACTGCTCTACTGGATAAATTAAGAAGCTATCCAAATTTCATCGAAATTGATCCGGAAATCAGTGCTGAACAGTTGATTATGAATTGCAAAGCTGTCATTACAATGCCATACAGCTCACCAGCTATTATAGCGGATAGAAAAAATGTGCCTTCAATTTACTATGACCCCGTTGATTTTATCGATCAAGATGATGAGATCTCTCCACACGGCATAAAAAGATTGATAACGAAAGAAGGATTAAATAGTTGGATTGAGAATACTTTATCTGAAAATGTGTAAACACAATATACATAAATATAAGAGGTAAATGAAATGAGCGATGTCGGAGATGGTATAAAATCAGAAAGGGCAGCGTGGTCATTTGGAGGTGACACACCCAAATCGTTTGATGAGCATGTATCCAAATCTGTACCCCTGTATTATGAGGGGCATAATTTAATATGTGATATCAGTGATTTTTTCGTAAAAAATGATTCTCTTGTTTATGAGATTGGTTGTTCTACCGGCACACTCATCACAAAACTGGCGGTTCACAATAAAAGCAAGAAAAATACGAAATTTATAGGAATAGATATCGAGCAAAAAATGATTGACTATGCACGGAAGAAAATATCACAAGATGAATTCAAGGGTTTAAATCTTGAATATATTTGCAATGATGTTTTAGATATAGAAATGGAAAAAACGGATATGATCGTTTGTTATTATACGGTTCAGTTTATTCGTCCTGCCGTCAGACAGGATATTATTAATAAACTTTACGAACGATTAAATTGGGGTGGAGCATTATTACTTTTTGAAAAAGTTCGGGGTGCGGATGCTAGGTTTCAAGATATAATTACTGCGTTGTATACAGATTATAAAGTACGTGTTGGTTACAGTTCAGAGGATATTGTCGCCAAGAGCAGGAGTCTGAAAGGAGTCCTAGAACCTTTTTCAACACAAGGAAATATTGATTTGTTAAACAGGGCCGGATTTGAAGATATAAATACAATACAAAAATATTTGTGTTTTGAAGGGTTCTTAGCAATTAAATAATTAAATATTATGGATACAATACAATTAGCAAAAAACTTCATTAAACACTCTCCTGGTTTTTATGAAGACTTAAATAAGGAAAGTATAGATTCAAAACATCAGAATATTGTTAAAAAAGCTTATGATAAAATTAATAATGGCACTGCCTTTGATGAATTTAATTTTAGAAATTGGGAAGCACAGTCTGACATGGATGTGCCTGCACAGTTCTGTTTGTCTAAGTTTATATCTGAGGACTCATTTAAATACCTAGCTAAATATATTTATAAAAAAACCATAAAAAGAAAGCAAAATCATTATTTTTTATCTTCTTTGAAAGATGATATTGAAATTATAAATAATGTTAATGCAGCTGATTATTTATTAGAAAACCCTGTGCATTTGACGCCCGGTGTTTCTAATTACTATTCAATAGATAATACAACAGTAAATATTAGATGGTTAAGATATATATATATATTAAAACGTATTCTTGATCTTAAGTTGATTGATAATGATAATGTTTGGGTTGATATCGGTTCATATTATGGCGGCTTGCAGGGGCTTTTGTTGAAGTACAAACCCAATTTAAAAGTTGTGTTATTAGATTTTCATCACCAGTTATGCCGTAGTTATATCTATTTGTCAAAATTACATAATGATATTAACCATATTTTTCCTGATCAAATTAAAGAATTAGGTGGGATAGAAAATGCACCAGAACGTTCTGTCATTTATGTGCCAGCAACTGAATTTAATTTGATTAAAAATCAAGACGCCAGTTTAGTAACTAATTATTTTAGTTTTGGAGAAATGAAAAAAGAAACATTTCTTGAATACAAGAATAGTCATTTAATCAAAACTTGTAAAAACCTATACAGTGTTAATAGAGTAGTTAGTTCCCCATTTTTTGAAAAAACATACGATAGTCAATTGAATATACTCGATTATATTGAGCCACAGAGTAATGTTACATATTTTGATCTTTTCCCGATGCATTATTATTTATTACTTGAGAGGAAGATGTTCGGCAGATTCGAATTAAGGAATGTTAGCTCACCATATTTCGAATTAATACTCTCTAACGAAGTATAATTTGATATGAAGTTAATTAATGAGTTTTATATTTGGGTCGATACATTAATAAGATATATTCCTGGCGCAATTGGATCTAAATTTAGAAGAATATTTTGGTGTCATCGTTTTTCTGATGCGCCTGGAAAGTCCTTTTTTGATATAGGTGTTTTTATTAATGGTTATAAAAATATAAAAATAGGTCAGGGCGTTGTTTTTGGTATCGGCTGTAAACTAGACAGTGTAACCGGGGAAATTAATATTGGCGGTAATAGTCGTTTTAATTACGGTGTTATCTTAGGAGCTGATGGTGGAAAAATAACTATTGGCAAGGACGTATTGGTTGGACCAAATGTTGTTATGCGAGCTAGCGACCATAGATATGAATTAACACCAAAAATATCTATTGTAAACCAAGGTTATATTTCAAAATATATAAATATTGGCGATGATGTTTGGATAGGTGCAAATGTGACAATATTGGGGGGGGCTAGTATTGGGCAACATTCTGTCATTGGAGCTGGAGCAGTCGTCAAAGGAAATATTCCTGAAAATAGTGTTGCGGTTGGTGTGCCTGCTAAAGTTGTTAAGCAAATAAGCAATGATTTATAAAGTGAACACACAAGCGGAACTAAAATGTAAAATATGTGGTTCTAGCTTGGAGCAATCAATAGATTACCCTCGTTTAGAGAATAGGAACGCCACAATAAAATTTGAAAAAATTTATTTATGCGGTATATGCGATACTGGAACGGCGACACCTCTAAAAACTCAAGGTGAGCTAGATAAGTATTATAGTAGTAGACAATATTGGCACAAAACTGATGAAACAAATATATTTCTGTCTATGCATAATAAAAACCAAGCAAAGTATCGCATTGAAAAATGCTTGCCTTATTTAAATAAAAATAAATTACATATATTAGATATAGGTGCAGGTGAAGGTTGGATATCTTATTGGTTAGATGTGTATAAAAAAAATAAGATCTTAAAACTAGACATTATCGAGCCTGATGAAGAGCTCGTTTTAAGGATTTTAGAAAGAGAGTGCAGCTTTAATATAAATAATTTAGTTTGTCTTGAAGACTCCAATGAAGAGTATGATTTTATATTCATAAATCATGTGGTAGAGCATGTAGCAGATCCAATTAAATTCTTAAAAGCTGTGGTAAGAAAACTTAATAAGAATGGGGTCATTTATTTTGAAGTCCCACATAAAGACTGGGAGTTCAAACAAGATGTCTTCCCTCACACATACTTTTTCTCTAAAAATTCTTTGCTTATGATGTCGAAGACAATGGGATTAAATACCTACGAATGTAATATATTTGGCAGGGAAGGTATTGATTCATCGAGGCTAAATGTATTGCGCAATCGATTAAAAGAATATTTATTTATATTAAGTGTTAAATTAAAAGTTAATTTTATAGTTAACTACACTGACAATGCCTTGTGGAAATACAGTAAAAATAATAACAATGGCATATGGCTGCAATGGATAGTTGGAAAATAATTACTTAATCAAACATTGTTTTGGAATAAATAGTTTCTGGAACGCAGAAAGTTTTTTATATTTAGAAAATGAAAGTTCATATAAAGCTGGGTTATTTAATAGTGCTGGAGTGAAAATAGCATAGCCAAGATCTCTTTGACCAATAGTAGGTACGTTAGCTCGGTGTAATCCTCGAGTATCTTCGATTACTATTGTTCCAGCTGATACTTTGCTTAGTATTCTGTCTTTGGAGTTCTGCGGATATACAATGTTTATTTCTTCGTCAGAGTAATAGCTCTTATTGTTAAGCGTAGTCATTTTTTCTTTTTCTGTGCATGATCCGCTTATATATTCATGCGGCCCGTTCATCTCAGTACAGTCTGATATAAAGACAAACATTTTTATTAAATGGCTATGGTGATTCATATCTCTATGCCAAAAATGATTCATCGTTTTATGTGTGGCTGGAAAATTTCGTCTTGTATAAGCTTCAGTAAGTTGAGGAACTAAATTCATATAATTAGAAATTATTGCCAATAAATAAGGGTCTAGACAAATATCTAGATATGTTTTTGAAGTATTTAGCATGTTTACCGTTAATGTGGATGGTCTGAAGTCATTAATTACTTGTTCATAATTTATACAATCAGCCTTATTGAATGCTACATTAAGTTTATCTAGTTCTTCAGCTGTTGCCGACATGTGTCTATTGATCAATGAAGCATGCTTCACCAAGTCTATTTTTGATTGTGCTAGGCATGGGGTATTGAATTGTAAATTTTTAAATGCATTTTCCAGCTCAATCTGAATTGTTTTTAATAAAGGCGTCTGAATATAGTCATTTAACACAATGTATCCCGTTTTATTTAACTTGTTTAATAAGTTGACTTGATAAGCATCTAGTTTCGGTACGTATTGTAAAGCGAGACATCTATCTTTATAACGGATCTTATCTTTAAGCAAGTCAACTAGTGAAGGCTTCCCAGTGGTAAAACGATTAGATTTATAAAACATATAAGCATAGTCCTTAAAAGTAATAAATAAATAGTATTTTAGAATATAAGTAAATACAAATTAATATTGAGAATGCGAATGTTAAAAGGATACCCAATAATTAAAAAAATATTGTTTGAGACCTATTACGATATTTCAAAGGGGTTTTCAGATGTTACGTCAAGTCATTGGCGTGAAATCGGAGGGCATGATGTAAAGTATAATGCTAATGAATTTGTATTGTCGGGCACGGGGTTTGGGGATTTTATTAAAAAAAACATTATTAATTGGTTACTTTATTTTCCAGAAAAATTTTTGCTTAAAAATTTATTAAAAAAGTATTTGTCTAATAGGCTTATTGCGGAAAAAGCAGTAAATATTGCAAAAAAACAGGGCAGACTCTTGGATTTTGACTGTGTAAAACAAATATTAGCTCTCGACTTAATATTAAAAAAAATAAATTTACGCTCAGCTGGACGTGGCGACATGAAAAAAAATAATGAAGTTAATACTTGTGTTGTCATAGGGGATGGGTATGGCTTTATGACCTGCTTAATTAAAGAGGTTTTAAAAGATTGTAAAATCATAAATATAAACTTAGGTAAAACTTTATTATTCGATGTTTATTATGTAGAGAAAAATTCTAAAAACATTAGCGTGGCCTTGTTCGAACAAGAAAATGACGCTAGATTAGTCAATAATTCGGACGCAGATATTGTCTTCATTGCAGCAGAAAACTATGAGGTTTTGAAAAATATTGATGCAAATATATATATCAATATAGCTTCAATGCAAGAAATGGATATTAATATAATTAATAAATATTTTGAATTAATGCGTGAAAATAAAGGAAATAGACCATACTTATATTGCTGTAATAGGGAGCAGAAAAAACTACCTGATGGTCAATTAATTAACTATGCTGATTATGGTTGGAAAAGTGAAGATGAAATTCTTACAGATGAATTATGCCCTTGGTATCAATTCTTTCCATCAAAATTACCTCCTTTTTGGCGTCCTTTTGATGGACCAATAAGGCACCGATTAGTAAGATTAGCACCGTAAAAGAATGCGTATTGGTTTGTTTGCAAGTGATCCTGGGCCTTTGCAAGTTATTAGTGCATTAGCTAAAAATAAGGAAACGGTAGTATGTGGTTCGTTAAATTCAACTAGTCAAACTTTTGATGCTATCGTTGTTGGTACATCTGATAGTCTTAGGGGTAAAAATCACGAGCATGAAGTAAGAATAGCCGCAAAAGCTATTGGTTTACCATTAATTTGTATCGAAGATTATCCTGGTAATTATCAAAACGTCAAAAAAGGTGAAGCAGATTTGCTTATTGTAGAAAGTGACTTATCTAAAAAGATATATTATTCACGTTTTAGTGATATTTGCCCTGCGACTATTGTAATTCCCAATCCAAGATATGACCAACTAAGACAATGTAAAACGGATTCTGATACAGCATTATTAGGTTTGAAATTTAAGAATAGTATTTTGTGGGCGGGTCAACCCGATACAGATGATAATATCAAAACTCTTAATCGCATAACTCCTGTACTTAAGGAAGTTAATTTGAAATTATTGTTTAAGGCTCATCCCAATGACATGGGTTACTTTAATAAATCCTATGATGAAATTTCACAAAATTTAGAAGATATTTGGGAGGATGTAAGTCCTTATGATCTGCTACAATGTGTAGAAAAATATGCTCCAAGGCTTATATTAACCCAATTTTCTTCATTAGCAATTGAAGGTGGTTTTTACAGTATTCCTAGCATGAATATATTATTTTCAGATATTGGTGCAAGCCGCTTTTTACAAAAGAAAGGGTATTCTATGCCACTCTCTGTAAATGCAGGTGCGACCATGGCAGTACAAAATATTGATGTGTTTAAGGAAAAGATTACAGAAATGATATTTGATGATTCTGTAAGAGAAAAAATTAACAATAATTTTTATGATTTTTACGGGAAAGAACCAACAGCAAGTAAAGTTATTGACAAAATTAAAGATTTTATTAAAACAAGAAAATTAATTTGAATTATATCTAATGAGGAAATATTAGCATATGAGTAAATCAAAAATTATCCCAATTAAGGATATATCAGCAATCAATATTTATTCTCAAGAACAACTCTTGCGAGACGGAAGCGTGGCTTTGGGAGAAGAACAGATAACACAAACTGTTAATACTATCCCTGAAGACGAACCGATAACTTCATTGCTGCATCCAGAAGTGCGCTATGAAGTGACCGATAATTGCAATGCCAGTTGTATAATGTGCCCGCGAGATGAACATAAAGATGGTCGTGCACATGGAATCATGAATCAAGAGCAATATGAAAAAAGTATTGATGAAGTCGTTTTGCTTGGAGCTAAACAAATTGTTTTGACGGGGTTTGGTGAGCCGATGCTAGACAAAAATTTAGAGAGAAAAATAGCCTATGCAAATGATAAGGGGTTGTCTACGTATTTCATAACTAATGGTTCGGTTTTAACTAGCAAAAGAGCTCGAGGTATATTAGAAGCGGGATTATCTGAAATGAGAGTTAGTTTTTATGGCATGAGGACTGAGACCTATAATGCGGTGATGCAAGGACTTGATTTTAATAGAACGAAAAAAGGATTAATGGAATTTATCAATCTGCGTAATGAACTTAAAGTCAAAACGAAAATACAAATATCTTATTTAGTATTACCAGAAAATGAATCCGACAAAGAAGAGTTTAAGAAGTTCTGGGAACCACTTGTAGAGGCAATAGAGATATGGAAGCCTCATAATTTTGGTGATGGAAGAGATTACAGAGAAAGATTAGAAAGTGTTGAAATAAAACAAACTTGCGGTCGGCCAGAGAATGGTCCATTGCAAATACAATGGAACGGAGAAGTAATCCCTTGTTGCTATGATTATAACAATAAAATAATACTGGGCAATGCATTTGAAACACCTGTATTAGAGATATTGAATGGTACAAAATACCGGTTGTTACGCTATGCACACAGGATGAAAAAATTTAATCTCTTCCCATATTGCGATCAATGCGACCAATTATTGCCGCATTCTGATGCTCTAGTTTATACAAACCGTCATAATTTACCCCCAGAAGAAGCTGTCAAATTATCAAATACTGACTTATATGATCTTGCTAATGGTAAAGGCATCGATAAAAATAGTCTTAAAGATAATTACAAGTAAAATTAATTAAATTTGAATGTGTTTTTTTAGATAATGCTGAATATAGTAAATAATAAATATCTTGAGCTAAAAGTCTATAAAGATAGTTTCCTGGCAGCTAATCCATTTCCGCATATTGTTTTGGATGATTTTTTAAATCAAGAACATTTTTTAGAATTAAAAAAAACATTTGATAATATGTCTAGAGCAACATCTGGAAAAACATTTGAATCAGATGTAGAAGAAAAAAAATGGATAAGTTTAAATACCTCTTTGCCAGATAAAATTAAGCATATAGTTGACTTTTTAAATTCCGAATTATGGGTAGAAAATATGCGTCAACTATCAGGTATCAATTCACTTGTCTCTACTCAATATGGTAATACACAATTAGCGAATTACCATGAGATGGATCCTGGAGGTGTACTAGGTTCACATGTAGATCATTCATTTGAACCCGAATCTGGCATACCGCATGTGTTAAATTTGCTGGTTTATCTTACAGAAGATTGGAATGTGAAAGATGGAGGTGGGACTTTTCTTTATAATGAGTCAGGAAAGGAAGTTATTAAAAAGGTTGAGTATAAAAATAATAGAGCCATAATATTTTTACATACACCATATAGTTTTCATGGAGTTGAAAGGATAACGGACGATTGTATTTCAAAAAGAAGAACGTTATACGTAGATTATTATAGTCAAACATTTGATCCCTATTCAGAAATGTCTTTAAATTTCAATAAAAATTGGTTTAAACATGGCACTATGTTCAATTTAGGTAGTATATTAAATTACTTAAAGCCTAAGAATAAAGATTACTTAAAATCATTTCTGCAATATCATGTCAGAAAAAATATTAGCAGATTGCTAGGGCCGTGAATTTTACTTATATATTGGCTTGCTTTATAAAATTAATTTCTGACATAGTGAATATTTTTTAATTATAAAAATGATGAATGTTTCTGTGCACTTTTTAATTCGATTTTTTCCAATCAGATTTAGAAAAAAAATTAAAGACATTGTCGAATGTTTTCCTAGAGTTAACCCTGGGCGACATGAAGGACTACCTAAATATAAACTAAAGCCGACACAAGTTTATCCCAAAGGGAAGAACCTCATTCCCACATTGATAGCGGCGACAGAACGAAAACTTTCTCTTCTAAATATAAAAGAAAATACACCTATTACCTCAATCGGTTCATGCTTTGCTGAGGAGTTTTCATTTTTTATGAAAAAGAAGGGTTTTAATTACATATGTGCAGAGAATGATTCTTTAGGTTCATCAGCAAATTGGGGTAGAGTGTACACAATAATAAACTTGTTACAAATTGTGCGTTATTCTATTGATGAAGGTTATCCGGTTATTGTTGAAAAAACAAAGTATGGTTACTTTGACCCTTTGAGAGAATCAACTCCGCTATTTTATAAGAATAGAGAGCAGGCAGTAGATTCGATTATAGTACACCGCAGAGCTTCTTACGAAGCATTCTCCAACTGTGAAATTCTTATTATTACGTTAGGACAAAATGAAGCTTGGTTAGATTATGCTATATCAAAAGCATGGGTCAGAATACCACCAGAGGACATTAAAGAAGCGCGTGAGAAAGACTTTTCGGTAACGGAGTTTAGTTATGAGGAAAATGTAAAGTATTTAAAGGAAGTAATAGATTTGCTTAAATCAGTTAATCCTGATATTAAAATTATATTTACTATAAGCCCTGTTGCATCTTATGCATCATTTACTGATGATGATGTGATTTCAAAGTCATTTGCGAACAAGTGCCTATTACGTACTGTAGTCAATGAGTTGGTTGAAAATAATAAAGAATTCCTTTTCTACTTTCCATCATTCGAGATAGTTCTATGTGATAATCCCAAAAATTATCGCGCTGATAATCGTCATGTGAAGCATAGTGCCGTTGATAGAATATTTCATGCGTTAAATAGTTCTGCATTTCTAAATTAGAAGATTATTAATCATAATATCCAGATTTCTAAAAATAGAATGGCAAATAAATACATAGTTGTTTTAAATGAAAAAAAAACTATTGTTTCATAGGCAAAAGGTTGGTTTTCCATCGGGAAAATATCTAGTGCTATCTGATGGAAATAATGCTGAATTTGAGAAAAAAAATATCTCAATTAATTTGTCAGGTTTGTATAAAAGAAATGGCAAAAAGTGGCTTGATAATTTTTCCACCCTAATAAGTAAATTTAATAAAAGTAATCAAACTCTTTTTTGGTGGGCGTACGTTTGTACAGCAAAAAACTTGTTGTCTTCACCCTTAGGTGAGCGTTATGTTCAGGTTAGGGCTGTATGTGAAATATTAAGCCGCGAGAATGTAAAAACATTGCATATTGTAGGCGCTACTCCAGGTCAAATGGAATCTTTAGCAACTGCTTTATCAAAGCAAGACGTTAGTATAAGTGGTGCGGCTTGGAAGTTGAGACACTGTGATAAATTACTAAAATACTTAATAACAATTATTCGGCAACCAGTATTTCTCTATCAAATGATCATTAGATTTAGACTTACGAGGTCAATAAATATAAAAAAAGATATTAATCTATGTATGTTTACTTATATAGATGGAGATCTGCAAGATAGTAAGGATAGATACTACGGTAAACTTCCAGATTTATTAAATAAATATATAGATAAAAGCTCCATGTTATATCTTGCATACGTCTATAAGCCATATGAATTAATGATGCAACAAGCAAATGTCGAGAAAACTACAGTTCCTTACATGGCTCTGTTTAGTTTACTGAGAATGTCGGATTATTTCTGGGTGTCGCTGCATGTGTCAATAATGCTTTGGAATAATCTATTCTATAAAAAGAGACTTCTCTCTGATAAATATAATTCATACACTTCGCTTATAAATGAATCATTATTGCATGACATAACAACCGGAAGTTACGTTACTAATTTATTAATATATCGATCAGTCATTAGGTTTATTAATGATTATAGACCAACTACATTAGTGTATCCTTATGAAAATAAGTCGCTAGAAAAAATGATTATAATAGCGGCTAAAAATTGTAATCACGCAACTGAAATTATTGGCTATCAACACACTTCAATTACGCCTAGACATATAACATTACTATTCATGGATGATGAAGCTCAATATACGCCTTTGCCTGATAAAATCATAACAGTTGGAAATGTAACTAGAGAATATTTGGAAATATATGGTAATTATCCGAAGGGGATCTTTGCAACTGGCTGTGCTTTACGGCAATCGTGGATAAAAAGTCCTATAAGAAAGAATGCAAAAGGAGCAACTATCAAAGTATTGTTAGCACTTTCTTCAAGTAAAAAAGAATTGATACATTCGATTGTATTTTTTAAGAAAGTAATGAAAATCATGCCAAACATTGAGTTAGGCGTGAGACCACATATTAATTTCCCCATAAGGCTATTATCTAATGATGAGATAGAATGGATTAATTGCAATGCCACGGATTTGACAGGGACTTCACTATTTGAAAATTTAAAATGGTGTGATGTTACGGTTTATGTTTCTTCTACTGTAGCTTTAGAAGTTCTCATGATAGGAAAGCCAGTTATAAATATATCAATAGGAGATATTGTTTCTCCAGACCCCGTGTTAGGTGACTGCTCTTTTCATTGGAATGCGTTTGATGAATTAGAATTAATGGAAATATTAATGCATTTGCAAGAGATGTCAGATTCAGATTATGAAAAAAACAGCAGGCATGCGATAGATTATGTTAGTAACTATTTTGTCCCAGTAAATAATTCAGCTCTACTTGAGTTTTGTGGACACAAGAATAATTTATAAAATCTTTGTACATTAATATTTTTGTTAAGAACTAGTGGGTAAGGTGAAAGAAAATAAAGAATGGAGTTATGTTAGTGTTGTTATACCAACTTTAGGAAATGATTGTCTTTTAAAGACAGTCTATCAATTGAATCTAGGTAAGATAACACCAAAAGAAATTATAATTTGTATTCCGAAAGATAAAATATTGAATATCGATTTGTCATCATATTCAAATATTAAAATTGTTAAAACTGATTTTTATGGGCAAGTGCCTCAACGAATCATGGGGTTTAAAAGTGCATCGTATGACTATGTAATGCAACTTGATGATGATGTGTTAGTTGATGATGATTGTTTAAAGTATTTATTAGAAAGAATTAATAAATATAAATCAAGGGTAGCAGTTGCTCCATCCATTCACAATATTTTGAATTATGAGTCTGTTTATAAAAAACCAAACAGAAACAAGTTCATATCATTTGTTTATTATTTTTTGATGAATGGCGTTAGGGGTTATAAGCCTGGGACGATAGATAAAACGGGTACTCCTGTTGGCATTGACATTGATCTATATGAAAAAGATGTTTTCGAAACAGAATGGCTTGCAGGCGGATGTGTTTTACATCATAAAGATAATTTGGTCTGTGATAATTATTTTCCATTTCAGGGTAAAGCTTATGGCGAAGATGTGATGCATTCAATTAAATTAAGAGAAATGGGAGTTAAGCTTCTGATTGAGCCGAAAGCAAAATGTTATATAGAAATAAACTCGTCTTCGGATTACTCTCTAATAGATTTTGTAAAGGACTTGAAGGCTGAAGTAAAGATTAGAAAGTACTATATGGGGATAATTACAAATCAAAGAAAAACTACGAACATAAGAATAAATATTTATTATTTAATTACTATTATGAGGTACATGATTAATAAATATATGATTCATACTAGTGTTAAGTCAATTTAAAGAATAGATATCAAGTTCCAGCATTACCTATTAATCATGAAAATAAATAAATATGTCTAAAATAAAAACCATTGAACAGAGATATATCGATCAAACATATTTAAGAGATAACCCAACATGGGACAATGAAGATGCTCCTTGGAAGGCGCAGCATATCTATAACATATTGAATAAAGTAAATGCTGATCCTAAGTCAATCTGTGATATTGGATGTGGAACGGGAGGAATACTTTTTGAACTCAACAAAAAATATCCAAATGCAGAATTTAGTGGATACGATATATCTCCCAATTTAGAGGAATTTTGGAAAAAGCACAGGGAATATGGCATTAAATTTCATCAAGGTGAACTTAATCCAAATCAATTGCCAATATTTGATGTGATTTTGGTTATAGATGTTCTAGAGCATTTAGCCGATCCATTCAAGTTTCTTCAGTCTATACAGGGAAAAGCAAAATATTATGTTTTTCACATACCATTAGATCTTTCAGCATTATCCGTATTAAGAGAAAATCCACTGGTTAATGTCAGGAAAAAGGTAGGTCATGTTCATTATTACACAAAAACTTTAGCATTAATGATGCTAGGTGAAGCCGGTTTCAGTGTGGATTCATGGCATTACACATCTGCTTATAAAACGGTCTCAGGAAAAAGCCTTAATGCCAAATTAGCCATGATACCAAGGCTATTTTTACAAAGCATAAATAAGGAATTTGCTGTTAGAGCTCTTGGCGGCGAAACCTTAATGGTTTTAGCTAGCTTATAAAATCTTGATTTCATGAGTAGCCAGATAAAAAAACTAATCGTGCATGCCCCCAATGTTCATCAAGGCGGAGGAAAAACACTTTTATTGCAATTATTGAACGCGACCAAAGATAAATTACTGGTGACAACGGTTTTAGATAGTCGCTTGGTTGTGCCGGAATGTTTATCTGCTGGGGTTGAAAATATAGGTGTGAAATCTTCTCTGTTGAGCAGGCTAGTAGCAGAGTATCAGCTTATCAAATTAGCAACCAAAATTGACACGGTTTTATGTTTTGGAAATTTGCCTCCTATTCTAAGGCTGAATTCGAAGGTGATTTTGTTTGTTCAGAACAGATATTTGGTCAGCAATATACCATTAAATGGTTTTTCTTTGAAAAATAAGTTGAGAATCATTCTGGAGCGCATTTGGCTTAAATCTTGTATCTCAAATGCTGACCGAATAATAGTTCAAACGAATAGTATGAAGAATTTAGTCTGGC
>JBFIIJ010000001.1:0-28205 GCA_041601315.1 Gammaproteobacteria bacterium | reverse complement strand
TGGTTGATGCCTTCATTGAAAGAGCTCAGGTTGTTTATGGTACAGAATGAAATAATCAGTGTTGAGCTGATTTACATAGAGCCGAATAGTCAAAATAGTTTAAAGCTCGATGTGCCAGATGGAACAAATATTGAACAGGCAATTCATTACTCGGGAATACTTGATCGTTTTCCTGAGATTGATTTAAACCGTAATAAAGTCGGTATCTTTAGTAAAATTCAAACGCTGGATACCATTTTACATGCTGGTGATCGTATAGAAATTTATCGACCTTTACTCGCTGATCCAAAAGAAGCCAGGCGACAACGCGCAAAAAAGAAGTAAACGTATTAGTCTTCGCCGGGGGTTACCTTATCCCAAATTCGACCAAAAAACCCTTTTTCTTCTTTCTTGGTTTTTGGTACGAGTACGGCTTCACTTTCAGTCACAATTTCATTTTCATCAAGGGGCGCATGAGATACTTCAATATCTCCGGAAAGATGGGTTAATTTGTCATCATCAAAATGAAGTGTGATGTGACGTTGTTCTCGTACGCCGCCGCCTTTTTGGTAGCTGAAGATATATTCCCAACGTTCGTTATGAAAAGGGTCGACTATGACCGGTGTTCCCATGATGAATTTAACCTGCTCTTTATTCATGCCGGGTTTTAGCTTATTAATCATATCTTGTTCAATGACATTTCCCTGCTGAACATCAATTTTATACAGTAGCGGCATATTGTATCCGCCATCAAAACTACGAGAGCAGGCACTAAGTAAGATCAGGGAAAGACAAAGTACGACTAGATTTTTCATGTTCACGAGTTGGTATTTTGAGAGCAATAATTAATAGATTTAATAATGCAGAATAACCCTTACGGGAGAATTCCTCAACGACATTTATTCTCATCTACAGTATACTTTTTCAGATTGAACTGAATGTAGCAAATATTAACTTGCACTTATAGCAAGGAGGATCATATGGAAGCACAAGACTTAAAGAAGGCAGGCCTTAAAGCGACTTTGCCTAGAATCCGGATTCTGGAGATTCTCGAAGACTCAAATCAGCGTCATATGAGCGCTGAAGATGTTTATAAAACATTATTAGATAATGGAGAAGAAGTTGGGTTAGCTACCGTATATCGTGTATTAACCCAATTTGAATCTGCTGGACTGGTCATGCGCCACAATTTTGATTCCGGCCATTCCGTCTTTGAATTAGACAGTGGAGTTCATCATGACCATATGGTTTGTTTAAAAACAGGTAAAGTCATTGAGTTTCAAAATGAAGAGATCGAAAAACTACAAAAGTCGATTGCAGAAAAGCATGGTTATGATTTAGTTGAACATAGTCTGGTTCTGTATGTAAAACCAAAAGATTGATCCTGACGAATATTTCCTTGGTTTATTTCCGTATTAATTAGTCATTTTAATTTTTACGTAAAGTTAATTAGCAGTTCTATATAACTCTATAAAGTATTTATTAAAACTGTTTCTTAACTTAACGATGTGTTACCAATATTTATTTTAATGTCGTTTGATTATTCTCATAAATTTCAAGTCATTAAGCTTCTGTTACCTATTCTGGTCTAATTTTAAATAATTAATTTATTTCAATAAGTTATCTATATTATTTAATAATTTCATTTGGCATAAATTATGCTTTTATTGCCATGAGATAATTAAAATTATTAGTTTTAATGAAATACACCAAAAAATTCTATCAGTCTGTTCTGGATTCAGTCTCGGACCATATTGTCGTCGTTGATAAAAATGGAGCTATTCAATATACGAATTCATCGTGGATTGACTTTGCTATAGTAAATAAATGTAAAGTGACCAATGAGTGGTTAGGCATAAGTTATCTGGAGATATGTGATGCAGTAAAGTCCGATAAGTATGGCAAAAAAGCGGCAAAAGGAATAAGAAAGGTCATTCAAGGAGACATTGAAAATTTTTATTTAGAATATCCGTGTCACAGTCCTACTGAAAAGCGGTGGTTTATGATGCATGTCGCGTCTTTGAATTTGCTTGGGGAACCTTATTTTGTTATTTCTCACAAAAATATTACCGAACGAAAATTAGCAGAAGAAAAAGTTAAGGTACAGTCACTAACAGATGATCTTACTGGACTTGCAAACCGGCGACATTTTAATAAATCTTTAAAAGATGAGTGGGATCGAGCTGCAAGATTAAACCAGCCACTTTCACTAATAATTTTGGATATTGATTATTTTAAAGAGTTTAATGATCATTATGGACATCTTGCGGGCGACGATTGTCTGAGAAGATTGGGTAAGATGATTATCGACTTTGGTAAAAGGCCTGGTGATCTTTGTGCACGCTATGGTGGCGAAGAGTTTGCAATCATCTTAAGCAATACTGATTTAGAAGGTTCAAAAGTGATTGCACATAAACTATGTGAAGCTGTATCTGAATTAAATATTTTACACAGTTATTCCAAGGTGCACTCAACTGTGACTATCAGCCTTGGTTTATCAGTCTTATATCCGGATAAAGAAAAATCAGAACTATTATTAATAGAATTAGCCGATAATGCACTATATTGCGCTAAACGCGATGGCAGAAACAGAGTTAAGGTTAGTGAGAATAAGGAATTGAAACAAGTTATTGGCGGAAATTAAAACTAGAGGTTGTAATTTTTAGTTAATAACTTTTTAGGACTCATAAATATTCGATAAAGCATTGGAATAGCAAACAATGTCAATACGGTTGAAAATGCTAATCCCCAAACAATCGCTGTTGCTACTGGTCCCCAGATTAATGATGTGCCTGCCAAACCTGATGCTAAAGAAAAAAGTCCAGCTATGGTTGTTAGTGATGTGATCAAAATAGGAATGACTCTACGTCGTGCTGCATAAACCGTAGCATGTAATAAACTCATGCCGTCTTGCAAACGTGAATTAGCGGCAGAGATAAGAACAATAGCCGCATTAACTGATATACCGGACAAAGCAACAACACCATACAAAGTATATAAACTAATCGGGTTATTAGTGACTAATAATCCAAGAACAACTCCGGTGAAAGCCAAGGGAACAGTCACTAATATTAAGAAGGGTTGAAAGTAACTTCTAAATTGTGTGCCGAGTATGATATACATCAGACCAACGCCAAAAAGAAATAAAATACCAATGGCACTCATACTTTCATTGATGTCATCCAGTACACCGGAAAAGTCCAGATCAATACTTGGAAATTCTTTTTGAAGTGTTTTCCATTTTTCAACAATTAAATCATTAGCTTCAACGGTATTAATCAAATCTTTATCTATGTCTGCTTCAAGAGTGATAGCTCTACGAAAGTTATAGTGTCGAATATTATGTTGCCCATAACCATGTTCAGGAATAACTAGCTCGCCTATCGCTATGGAACGACCATCAGGCAAAGATATTGACTGTCTTAATAACTCTTCAATGTCATACCAATCATCCTGCTTTGCCAATACGCGTAGTTTTACTTCCTCGCCTTGATCTTGAAAGTCATTCACTATTTCTCCATCAACAAAAGCGCTTATGCTTCTACTTAATACGGTAGGATTAATTCCGGCACGTTTAATAGCTTCACCATCATAACGTAAAACCAGTTCCGGATTGCCTGGACGGTAATCAAGGGTAATGTTGTTAAAGTGTTTATTTGATTCAAGAAAGTTAACTAATGCATCAGCCGCAGCTTTAATATCTTCAAACTCGTCACCACGAATTTTTACATTAATGGGTCTTGAAGTTGGCGGACCTTCTTTCATTCTTAATAAGGAAATATTAGTAGGGCCGGAAATATTCATTACATTCGCTTCAACGGCATCTGCGATTTCTTCGACACTTCTTCCGCCAGTTTCAAAAGGGTTGAGACTTATCATGATTTGTCCAACAGTATCTGCGAATAAGGGTTCAGTTTCAGTGAACTGTTGACCTGAATAGATGAGCGATGCACGTAATTCATCGGGATGAATTTGTTTTAATGCGACTTGCTCAACTTCATAGAGGACTTTGTTTGTTTCTTCCAAAGTTGTGCCGCGAGCCATTTCGATATTGACGTAAAATAACCGAAGCGCATCTGCTTCAAAAAAGTTAAAGCGAATTTTGCCGCTGGCGACTGTGCCGACAGCAAGTCCAAATATGAATAACACTGTAATAATAGAACGAACAGGATAACGTAATGCTTTTAATAATAGTTGTGTATATTTGATTCGAATCCAATGCGTCGCGGCTTCTCTTTTTTGTTGAGATTTAGAAGGGTTTGTTAATTTTATTTTTGCGGCAATCACATGCGCAGGCAACATCCAGTAAGCTTCAAGTAAACTTAATGCCAATGCTAACGTAACAACAATAGGAATGACTTTCATGAATTCGCCCAAAATACCGGGCAATAACATTAACGGAAGAAAGGCGGCCATGGTTGTCATGACGGAAGTCGTTACCGGAGCAAACACTTCAAATAACGCTTCTGTTGCAGCTTGCAACCCATTCATACCTTTTTGCAAGCGTTGATATATTGATTCAACTACCACTACCGCATCATCAACCAGCATACCCAAGGCAATAACAATACCGAGTAATACCATATTGTTTAATGTCATACCCGCAGCATTCAAAATTAAAAATGTGCCGGCCAAAGTAAAAGGTATTCCGATACTGGTTAGTATGGCTATTCGTGTTCCCAGAAAAGCCCACGTTACCAGTAAGACCATAGTCAGTCCTATCAATGCATTGGTTTGCATTAATTGAAGTGCTTCACGTGTACTTATTGTTTGGTCATCGACGAGGAATAGTTTTACTCCGGTAGCATCACTGTAAACATTACGTTGTTCTATATATGTTTTGATATCATCAACCAACTCGAGCACATTGGTCGTAGATTGTTTTGTGATTGCTAATAAGGTGGCAGGCTCACCGTTGAATCTAACTATTTCAGAAGGCTCTTCTGTAGAGCGTGATAATTCTGCAAGATTACCTAATGGCACGATTCCTTCAGCCGTAACAACAGGATAACTGGCAAGTGTGCCGGGATCGGCATTGGTTCCTTCTATTCTGACAATCCATTGTCCATCGTCAGTCTTTACGTCACCAGCAGAAACATCACGAAAGTAGGTTCTTATTGTGTCTGTTAAATCAGCTGGTGTGATACCCAAACCTTCCAGGCGTTCAGGATAAAACTTAATGTGTAGTTCAGGATCGTTAAGGCCTAAATCATTAATACGATCGACACCTTTAACGCGCTCAATATCTTTTTTAATATTTCGTGTCTGGCGTCTCAGATTTTCATCATCACCCGCGCTGGTAATAGCGACACTGGCAGATGGATAAGCATTTGAAGTGGTGACTTCAAAGATAAACGGGTCTTCAGCATCATCGGGTAATTCATCGGTATAGGTATTTTGTACCTCTCGACGTAAATCAGTTAAACGTTTATCAAAAGTCCTTTCATCAATTTGATCAAAACGAATAAGAATATTGGATATACCTGTACGGCTGGTACTGGAGATAAAACGAATGTCCTGAATTGACCGTCTGATGGTATCTTCAATCGGACTGGTAATTCTTTTTTCAATATCCTTAGAAGAAGCTCCCGGGAACAAAGTCATGATATTGACCCAGTTGAAATTGATTTCAGGATCTTTAGCACGTGGCATTTCCAGATAAGAAAGAAAGCCAATGATAAGTACTAGACTAAAAGTAAGGTTCGCCAGGACATGATTGTTAAGAAAACGGTCTAACAAAGACATATCAGTTTTTCACGCTTACATTGTCAGCTTCTTTTAAAGAAAATTGTCCTTCAATAACAAGAGGTGTATCAATTGGTAGTGTTGTTGGACTGGCACGTCCCGTCTGTGCAGAGGGGATAGAAATAAAATGAGCTACACTATCTTTAATACTAAAGACGCCCAGTTCACCATTACGACTTACTAAAAATTCTCCTGGAATATGTGCACGGCTGTCTCGCCATATTAATTTACCTGCAGCTCCGGGAAGTGCAGGTCCATTTTTAAATAATAAACGTACTTCTTTGTTTCGTGTTTCGGGATTAATTGCCGGTATAACGGATCTTAATTTAACCGGATAACGTTTACTTGCATGTTCAAAAACCAATTCATCAGCATTAGATATTTGGTCGGTATCCTGACTGAAAGCCTGAGCAGATAATTCCAGTTGTTCTATATCCATTATTTTAACCAGAGCTGTACCAACATTAGTATATTGACCAACGGCGCTGATGCGTTCAACAATTAATGCTTTAAAAGGGCTGGTTACAGTACAACGTGATTCATTCACATTAGCCATTTCAAGATCAGCTTTTGCACCTCTGGTGTCGGCATTTAATACGGCAAGTTCAGATTCACGTTCGTCTAATATTTCTTCTGATATAGATTGTTTCAGTGTTAATTTTTTTGTTCTCTCTAGACGACGTTTTGCTAACTCAATTTGTGCCTTGAGAGCTTCTATTCTTGATCTGGATGCACGACTGGCCAGTTTGTAATCAGAGCAATCCAGCTTCGCCAATACATTACCTGCTTCAACAATGTCTCCGACACGAACAGGTAACTCTTCTACTTGCGCAGTAATTCGTGAACTAATCGTACTTTCATTCAAACTAACTACGGTTGCAGGCGCAGAACGTTCCGGATAAATCGCCACATCCGCAATCGTTGCCGTATTTACTGTAATTCTCTCATTAGCCAACGCGTTGGTTGAAATGAGCAAGGGTAATATAAATAGAGTTAATAAATTATTCATTAGTTGCTATAGAGTTTGGATGATTAATTCCTTTAATCGCATTTTATCACTAATTTGTTGCAATTGAATGATTCAAATTACTGACTAATATATAGACGTCTTATGAAGGAGAAAGTTTAAATCTAAACGGACTCCAGCATTTTGCTTGCGTTTGCACGGCTTTCATTAGTGACTTCCATGCCTGCTAACAGACGTGCAACCTCATCTATTCGATCTTGTTTATCGAGAGTAACTACCTGAGTAAATGTTTCATCCGCATTCGTTGTTTTAATAACACGTAAATGATGATGTCCACATGAAGCAACCTGAGCAAGGTGCGTGACACAAAAAATTTGTCGATGTTCTGCAAGACTATGTAATAATTTCCCAACAACTTCTGCAATACCGCCACTAATTCCGGCATCGACTTCATCAAAGATCATTGTCGGCACACCGTTATCTTTTGATCCGATAATTTGTATTGCCAGACTCAGTCGAGATAATTCTCCACCGGAGGCTACTTTGGTTAGAGGTCTTAAAGGTTGCCCTGGATTAGTTGAGACCAGAAATGAAATTTTATCCATGCCAAATTGATGAAGTGTTTCATCTTCAATCTTTTCTATATCAATATTAAACTTTCCACCAATACCAAGCTCATGCATTTTTTCAGTAACGGCTTCTGATATTGTCTTTGCTGCTTCATTGCGTTTTTTTGTCAATTGTTTGGCAAGTTTGAAGTATTGATTTGTTAGATCAATTTTCTGTTGTTGTAGAAATTCGTGTTGTTCTTGTCCACCTTCCAGTTGATTTAACTGTGTCATTAATAAAGTTAAGTGTGTTGGCAGTGTTTCTGGCTTTACTTTATGTTTTCGTGCCAGATCGTGAAACTTGTCTAAACGTTTTTCTATCGTGCTCATTTGTTCAGCATCGATATCAAACCGTTCAACATAATTTCTCAATTCATGGCTCGCTTCATCTAGTTGGATCGTTGCGCCATCTAATAAGTTACTTATATTTTCAAGTGAACTATCAATAACGCTTAGTTCATTAATTTCTCTTTGATGATGTGACAATCTGTCATTAATAGCAGACTCTGACTCTGATAAATCAGAAAGAATCTCATTACATGAATCCAGTAAACGTTGCGAATGTGATTGGCGTTTTAGTTCTTCATTTAACTCAGTATATTCTGTTTCGCCAATTTCAAGTTGCTCGAGTTCTTCTATTTGATATTTAAGTAGCGTTAATCTTGCTTCAAAATCTTCGCCATCTGTTTTGAAGTTTTGTAGTTGTAGATTGACTTGTTTCCATTCCTGATAAGTATTCATGACATCATTTAACAAAGTGTCATATTGACCAAACTCATCCAATAACTCGCGTTGTATTTTTGGACGAGACAATGATTGGTGTGCGTGTTGACCATGAATATCGATCAAGTTCTCACCAATTTCTCGTAAAGTCTGTACAGGTACAGGCGTGTTATTTAAGTAAGCACGAGAGCGACCATCTTTACTAATAGTCCTTCTAATAAATAATTCATCGTCTGACTCAATTTCCATTTCATTTAAACGGGCAATGATGTTTGTATTATTTGAAATAGAAAAAATAGCAGTGATGTCTGTTCTATCAGAACCGCCGCGTATGATATTCGTGTCGGCGCGACTCCCTAGAATGAGGCCAAGAGCATCAAGTAATATTGATTTCCCTGCACCGGTTTCTCCGGTCAATACAGTCATACCTGAATTGAAATCAATGTTCAGTTTGTCAATGACAGCCAGATCGTTGATGACAAGTTGTCGTAGCAAGCTTACTTACTCCAGTGTAATTTTTCGCGAAGGATATGAAACTGATCATGTCCTGGCGGATGAATCAATCTAATTTCCTTGTTTTTCTTAACAACATGAACGCGATCGCCCGTTGCCAATTCAACTTTTATTTCACCATCAAAAGTAAGTCGCGCTTGATCAACTTCTCTGGTGCTTACGACTATCTCAATTTGGCTGTTGCCATCAACAACAATAGGACGGTTAGTCACAGAGTGTGGACAAATAGGCACTAATAACAAAGCATCAAGCGATGGGTGAACAACCGGACCGCCACTGGCAAGGGCATATGCCGTCGAACCAGTTGGTGATGAGATGATCATGCCATCAGAACGATGCGTATGCACAAAAGCACCATTGATATAAGTCTCTAATTCAATTAAACGTGCCACATTCCATTTTTGAATAACGATATCGTTAAACGCATAATCCGCATATAGGCATTGACCATTACGGTAGACTTCTCCCCATAATAAGAAACGAACATCTTCGACATAATGACCATTTAATATTTCATCCATATTGCTGGCTATATCATCTGCCGGAATATCAGCAAGAAAACCGACATGTCCTAAATTAATACCGAGTAAAGGCACATTGAAATCACAGAGGATATGCGAGGCCATGAGCATGGTGCCGTCGCCACCAATGGCAATGACCAAATCACAATGCTGGCCTAGTTCATTGGCTTCATAGACATCAAGCTTATGCTCACTACCGAGTAAATCTGCGCAACATTTATCCAGTATGACCTTTCGATCATGCGAGGCTAAATACTCAACGACTTCAGTTAAGGTCGTCTGTATGGCTTTTACGCCAGAATTAGTAATAAGTCCTATTCGTTTAAACATGATTCAAAAGGCAACCCTGTGGTTTTTTCGCCAAACATAGCACGCTACGCTAATGTGACCAATATCTTGATAAAAAGGATTAATTCTACCTGTTATTAACAAGAGATTTTGCACTCTATAGAGGACAGTGCTAAATTTCCATTTAATATCTCATTTCTCTATAGACGGGCATGGCTTCAACTACAGATTCTTCACAATTATCAGACCGTAGCCTTCAATTATTCAAGGCTCTGGTGGAGCATTTCATTGAGGATGGCACGCCAGTTGGTTCTCGGACACTGTCTAAAGATTCAAATATGGGCTTGAGCCCGGCGACAATTCGTAACGTGATGGCTGATCTTGAGGATGTCGGATTATTACATTCGCCACATACCTCGGCAGGACGAATCCCGACAGCGAAAGGCTACCGATTGTTTGTTGATAGCCTGTTACGAGTGAATGATCTGAATTCATCTCAAGTTGAGAAAATCGCACGAGAATTGGCGCCGGAGAGTGAATATTCTTCGTTGATGCTACGCGCATCTTCAATGTTATCGGATGTGACGCAATTAGCGGGCGTCGTAATGTTGCCGCGACCCAAGCAATCTATTTTGCAACATATCGAATTTGTTGCCTTATCATCAAACCGAGTGCTGGTGATTCTGGTAGTTAATGATCGGGAAGTTCAAAACAGAATAATTAATACGGATAAAACTTATTCCACGTCGGAATTACAAAAAATATCGAATTATCTAAATGAGCTTTTCGCAGGCAAAGATCTGACTCAAGTTCGAAAATCCATTTTGGATGAACTGGAAAAAATGAAAGAAAAGGTTAACCAGTCTATGCAGTCTGCCATAGAGATGGCACAGCAAGCGCTCGATAGTGATACAACAAAAGATAAAAATGACGATTTACTTTTTTCCGGTCAAACCAATTTGATGGATGTTGCTGAACTAGGTGCAGCTGACAAACTAAAGAAATTATTTGAATCATTTAATCAAAAGCGAGATATCCTACATTTGCTTGAACAGGCCATTAATGCCAATGGAATGCAGATTTTTATTGGTGAAGAATCAGGTTATGACGTTCTTGATAAATGCAGTGTAGTGACATCACCTTATGAGGCTGATGGTCAAATACTGGGAGTTTTAGGCGTAATAGGGCCAACACGGATGCATTATGAACGTATTATCCCTATTGTCGATATTACGGCTAAAATGCTCGGCGCCGCCTTGAACTCAAAAAATTAATCCCCACATAAACGAATGCGCGCCCAGCAAGCAAGGCGTAGGGAATCTATTGTCTAAACAAAGAGGTTAAATAAATAATGTCAGGTGAAGAAAACGATACTGTTCAGGAAGAAGAGAATAACGAAGTAGCTGAACAGCAAGAAAATGTCAGTGACGATATGGTCCCATTAGGAGAACCGGAATTAGATATTGAAACGTTACAGGCGCTCTTGGAAAAAGAAAAAGAAAACGCTCAGGCAAATCGTGATGCAGCGCTTAGAGCACAAGCCGAAATGGAAAATCTGCGTAAGCGAACAGCTCGCGATATAGAAAGCGCACATAAATATGCCCTGGAAAAATTCGTCCATGAACTCTTACCGATAATGGATAGTTTAAGTTTAGGTATGACGGCTGCCGAAAGTGCTGAAACTGTTGATGAATTACGAGAGGGTATGGATTTAACCTTGAAAATGTTTATCAGTGCCATAGAAAAATTTGGCGTAAAAGAAATAGACCCTCTTAATGAAAAATTTAATCCTGAACAACACGAGGCAATTTCTATGCAGGAAATAGAAGGTTCTGAGTCAGGTACCGTCGTGACAGTAATGCAAAAAGGTTATGAGTTAAACGGTAGATTAGTCAGACCAGCGATGGTAGTCGTCGCTAAATAATTATTATGAATTGTTCTTTTGACCGATTACTTCGTTGCAGCACTTTTTGCGGTGCTCATTTACTATTTGTAAACTCCGCTCCTCAAAAGCACTGCGCCTCGTACTAGGCCAAAATAACTAATTCATAAAAAGTGCATTTAGAGTCTTGAAAAACAGGTAGTTAGACCTCATTTAATTAAACAACGAATTATTAACAAAATTTTAATATAAATCAGTAAGTTAAGTATTTCTGGAGAAAGCGAATGGCAAAAATAATTGGAATTGATCTCGGTACTACCAACTCTTGTGTGGCAGTTCTTGAGGGTGGTGAAGCAAAGGTCATAGAAAATAGCGAAGGTGCTCGAACGACACCGTCGATTGTTGCCTACGTGGATGATGATGAGATTCTCGTTGGCCAGTCGGCTAAACGTCAATCAGTAACCAATCCTAAGAACACACTCTATGCGGTGAAACGATTAATTGGACGTCGTTTTGAAGAAGATACCGTTCAGAAAGATATCAAACTTGTTCCTTATAAAATTGTTAAGGCTGACAACGGTGATGCCTGGGTTGAAGTCAATGGCAAGAAGATGGCGGCACCTGAAGTTTCTGCGCGTGTATTGATGAAAATGAAGAAAACGGCAGAAGACTATCTTGGTGAAGAAGTAAAAGAAGCGGTTATTACTGTTCCGGCTTATTTTAATGATTCACAACGACAAGCAACGAAAGATGCCGGTCGAATTGCCGGTCTTGATGTTAAACGTATTATTAATGAGCCAACTGCTGCTGCTTTAGCTTACGGTATGGATAAAAAACGTGGAGATGCCAAGATTGCGGTATACGATTTAGGTGGTGGTACGTTTGACGTATCCATTATTGAGATCGCTGAAATCGATGGCGAACATCAGTTTGAAGTACTTTCAACCAACGGGGACACGTTCCTTGGTGGTGAAGACTTTGATTTTCGAATCATTGATTTCCTTTGTGATGAATTCAAGAAAGAGCATGGCGTCGATTTGCATAACGATCCATTAGCGTTGCAACGTCTTAAAGAAGCCGCAGAAAAAGCAAAAATCGAATTATCATCTAGTCAGCAAACCGATGTGAATTTGCCATACATTACAGCCGATGCGAATGGTCCGAAACATCTTAACTTGAAGATGACTCGTGCTAAGTTGGAATCATTAGTGGAAGAACTGGTTGAGCGCACCATTGCACCTTGTCAAGTTGCACTGGACGATGCTGGAATTTCAAAATCAGATATCACCGATGTTATTTTGGTTGGTGGTCAAACGCGTATGCCGAAAGTACAGGAAAAGGTACAGGCATTCTTTGGTAAAGAACCACGTAAGGATGTAAACCCTGATGAAGCTGTTGCAGTAGGTGCAGCAATTCAAGCCGGTGTATTAGGTGGTGATGTTAAAGATGTACTCTTGTTAGATGTTACGCCATTGTCTTTGGGTATTGAGACGATGGGTAGTGTCATGACTAAATTGATTGATAAGAATACGACCATTCCAACTAAAGCGAGCCAAACATTCTCGACTGCTGAAGATAATCAAACAGCAGTAACAGTACATGTCTTGCAGGGTGAACGTGAAATGGCAGCGGGTAATAAATCATTGGGTCGTTTTGACTTAAGTGATATACCACCAGCACCTCGCGGGGTACCACAGATCGAAGTCAGTTTTGATATTGATGCGAATGGTATCTTGAATGTATCAGCGAAAGATAAAGCTACAGGTAAAGAACAATCGATCGTTATTAAAGCGTCAAGTGGTCTTTCTGATGAAGAGATTGAAAACATGGTGAAAGATGCTGAAGCGCATGCTGAAGAAGATCGTATTGCTAAAGAATTAGTCGAAGCTAAAAACATGGCAGAAAACATGATTCATGCAACCCATAAGTCTATAAAAGATTTGGGTGACAAGGTTGAAGATCAAGAGAAAAAGGATATCGAAGCAGCCATTGCTGATCTGGAAGAAGCACTTAAAGGTGACAACAAAGAAGCGATTGTTGAGAAGACAACCAAGCTAACTGAAGTTGCAGGTAAATTAGCTGAGAAAGCTTACGCTCAAGAGCAAGCTTCTGCAGATGCCGCAGGCGATAGTTCTGAAACAGCAGAAAAAGCTGAAGCAACTGACGATATCGTTGATGCTGAGTTTGAAGAAGTTGAAGACGATAAGAAATAATCGTAGATACTTCTAACTAGAATAGCGTTGTTAAAGCAGTGAGCCTGGAGATGATTTTCTTCTCCGGGCTTGTTGTGTTTTAGCGATTGATAAATAAAAAGAATAACTGAAAGAGATCAGGTATGGCAGACAAAAGAGACTATTATGAGGTATTAGGCGTTTCTAAAAACGCAGATGCGGCTGAATTAAAGAAAGCCTATCGTCGTTTAGCAATGAAATATCATCCCGATCGTAATGAAGGTGATGCCTCTGCCGAATCCAAATTCAAAGAAGCAAAAGAAGCGCATGACGTTTTGTCAGATCCACAAAAGCGAGCAGCTTATGATCAATTCGGTCATGCCGGTGTCAGTAATAGTGCCGGTGCTGGAGGCGCACATGCTGGCGCAGGTTTCGGAGATATATTCGATAGCGTTTTCGGCGATATTTTTGGTGGCGGTGGCAGTCGTGGTGGTGGCAGTCGTGTTCATCGTGGAGCTGACTTACGTTATAACCTTGAACTCTCTCTTGAAGACGCTGTTTCCGGTACTACCGTTAAAATTCGTGTTCCGAAAATGGTGGGATGTAAAGTTTGTAACGGTTCTGGCGCGAAGAAAGGCAGTACGCCTGTAAGTTGTCCGACATGTGCCGGACATGGACAGGTCAGAATGCAACAGGGTTTCTTTTCCGTACAGCAAACTTGTCCTCAGTGTCGTGGACAGGGAAAAATAATCAGTAATCCTTGTGGTTCATGCCAGGGTCAGGGTCGTGTAAGAGACAGTAAAACAATTTCAGTGAAAGTACCCGAAGGCGTTGATAACGGCGATCGCATACGTTTATCAGGTGAAGGTGAAGCGGGTGAGAATAATGGACCAGCAGGTGATCTTTATGTACATATTAATGTTAAAGAACATCCTATCTTTGTTCGTGATGGTACCGATCTATATTGTGATGTTCCGATAAGTTTTGCTGCAGTGACATTAGGTGGTGAGCTTGAAGTGCCTACACTTGACGGCAAAGTTAAATTAAAAATTCCGGCTGAAACACAGAGCGGGAAATTATTTCGCCTTAGATCCAAAGGTGTACGTTCAGTGAGAAATTCCTCAAAAGGTGATTTGCTATGCCGTGTTGTCGTTGAAACACCAGTGAAATTAAATAGTGAACAAAAAGCTTTGTTGAAACAATTCGAAGAATCGATGCAAAGTGGCGGTACCAAGCATAGTCCACAAGCGAGTTCGTGGCTTGATGGGGTTAAGAATTTTTTTGACTCAATGACCAGTTAATTTTTCGCCTTGATCTTTTATCCGATGATCGCCATGGAAGGTGTAAATGCAAATTTTGCAGGAGCAAAAAATTTGCTAGGCGTTGTAGCACTTTTTTAGATGCTCATTTATTAGATATAAACTCCGCTTCTAAAAAAGCACTACGCCTCGTTCTCGAATAAAACCTCTAAGGCTTGGTTCGATATCTATATAAAATAATTCCATTACTAACAAAGTTGCGTTAACGTAACTATAATTAGTTAGATATTACATAAGGCAAAAGTCGATGACTGTTAGAGTTGGTGTTTGTGGTGCAGCTGGGAGAATGGGAAAAACTATTCTTGAAGTCTGTAATGATAATGATGATGTTGAAATCACTGCTGCAATTGAGTACAGCGGTTCTCCTATGCTTGGGCTGGATGCCGGTGAATTAGCAGGCATTGGAAAGTTAGGTGTCATTATCACTGATGATATTTTAAGTGTCGCTAATCAAGTTGATGTCATGATTGATTTCACTTTAGCAACATCAGTTTCTGCCAATATTCAAAAGTGTGTTTCTGCCAAATGTAAAATGGTTATTGGAACTACAGGTCTTACACCAGATGATCACGAACTCATTAAAGCGGCATCAAATAAAATTGCTATTGTTTTTGCACCCAACATGAGTATCGGCGTTAATCTGTGTTTCAAATTATTAGAAATGGCATCGCGGGTAATTGGTAATGATACGGATATAGAAATTATTGAAGCACATCATCGTCATAAAAAAGATGCGCCTTCCGGTACTGCATTACACATGGGTGAAGTCGTTGCACATACTTTAGGTCGAAACCTAAAAGACGTTGCTGTTTATGGACGCGAAGGTATCACTGGTGACCGAGACAAAAAAACTATTGGATTTGAAACAATTCGCGCTGGCGATATCGTCGGTGATCATACTGTTATGTTCGCTGCCGATGGTGAACGAGTAGAGATAACTCACAAAGCATCATCAAGAAAAACATTTGCCAGTGGTGCAGTAAGAGCAGCGCGGTGGTTAAGTGATAAAGATAAGGGTTTATTTGATATGCAGGATGTTCTGGATCTGAAATAAAAATGCTTCTAATTAATTCATAATGCAAGCAACTCTCTATTTCCTATGACTGAAATAAAACAAATAGAGAAACTTTATAACCATTCTTATATTAGTTATATCGCAACCTACTTTGGTGCTGTTTTAGCATATTGGTTATTTCAGGACATAACTGAAATTAAAGTTTTAAATATCTGGTTCACTATTTTTTCAATACTGACATTCTCTCGCTTTATTACTACCTGGTGTTTTAAAAAAAATGAACATAAAGAAAATATAGAACTCTGGTTTTATTTGTTTTTAATAATGTCTGCAATATCAGGAACGATGTGGGGATTAACCGGGTTTGTCTTTATTCCGAAGGGTACGCTCTCTCTGCTTGATTCTGTGCTTTATCATGGCATGTTACTTTTGTTTATTTCAACATTGATAGCAGGTTCTATTGTTACGTATTCGGCTAGTAAAATGGTCTATCTTGTTTTTTCAGTTCCTGCGATCGTTCCGCAATGCCTTTTATTAATTGCTCAAGGTGATAAGTACCACTCCTTTCTTGGCGGTGTTGTGCTTGCCTATGCTTTAATTATGTTTGTCATTTCAGTTTATATTCATCGAATATTTACTGAACACAGCAAGGTTGAAACAAGGAATGAATTGCTTGAATCAACGTTGAAAAAGAATGGTATAAAGCTGGACTGATTAATCGAACGTATTAAGTTTTGACGTTGTCGATGTATAGGGAACAACCAATGAAACTTCTCCCCTTAAGTGTTGTTGTTGAACTTGTCGCCAATATTCAGCGGTTAACAAATCTTTGTGATATTTCATAAATTCCATTTTTAATTCATCATTCATTGAAAGGAAGCGAATAAACTCTTCCGGAAAAATATCGTTCTCAGCAACGAAGTACCAGGTGTCGGCCAGCATTTCATCTTCAAAGTCACTTGCTTCAGGAATGTCTCTAAAATTGCATTCGGTTACCAGAGCAACTTCATCATAATCATAAAAGATAACCCGGTTATGTTGAGTCACGCCAAAGTTCTTTAATAACAGGTCACCAGTAAATATATTTGTTTGAGCCAAATCTTTAATAGTCTGACCATAATCAACCACAGCAGAAACAGCTTCTTCATAAGAAACTTCATTTATATATAGATTTAATGGACGCACTCGTCTTTCAATATAGACATGTTGTAATAATAAATTATTATTTTCTTTTTTTACGCTCTCTGATGCGGCATCAAGTAATTCTTCTCTAAGCTCTCTGGAAAAACGGTTTAATGGAAATTCCAGATTCAGGAATTCCTGTGTATCGATAAGTCTTCCCGCACGGTCATGCTTTGATACAAGTTTATACTTTCCTATTACATCGTTTCTTGAAACTGTTTTTGGATAACCAAACTTATCTCTTATGACTTTAAAGACAAGATTGTAAGAAGGTAATGTAAACACGATCATGACAAGGCCTGTGTCACCTTCTGCATGAATAAATTTATCCCGCGTGTTATTAAGATGTTGAGTGAATGTTCGATGACGTTCTGTTTTACCCTGACGTAAACGACCCAATACAGTATAAAGTTCATCGATTGGTTTTTTAGGAAGTATCGATTTGAGAAAGTGAACAGCACCAATGACTGAGTTTGGGTCAGCAAAATAATAAGAACGGGTATAACCAAAAATAAGACTGATCTCTTTTTCATCAAGAAAAACGGCATCAACACTAATGCCTCCTTGTTCATTTTTAAACGCAATGACAATAGGCACTTCATCTTCACTAAGAATTAGTTTTCCAACCAGATAGGCTCGTGCAGCTTGATAAAAGAATGTATCGATAAATTCAAAACGTAAGTATTCAACATCATCATCAACGTGTTCTTTTGAATGTGCTTCAATTACTTTGGCAATACGTTCTGCATTTTTGTCTACGTCGTCATAAGGAATTCGAAATGAAAAATCATCAAGAATGGTTTGAAATATTTTTTTAAGTGAGCCCCAGTAAGGATAACGACGAATATTAAGCGACATAATTAGTCGAAGATCATCTGATGGCCCGGATGAAATGAACTCAATATCAGGGTCGATACCTTCGGTTCCGAAAATACGACGAGTCGTTGAATTGAAAAACGTTTTTATGAAATCATTATCAGGAACTTCATTTAAACGATCAGAAAAATAACTTCTTATTTCATGCCAGAGATGTTCATCATTAACACGGTAGTCAAGGAGAGTACGCAAAGCGAGAACGGCACGCCGTACTGATTTTTCATAAAGATCTATACGATCAACAATATCCTGTTGATGGCCTTTCCAATCGCGTTGTTCAAAACGTGTCCGCGCACGTTTTGTCATTCGATGAAAGTCGCTGTTATATCGAATAAACCCGTCGTATATTATCTGCGAGCATTCAGCAATCAGATCTCTTTCCGACATAGTCGTATAACTCGTTTATAAGTTTTAGAGATTAGAAATTAAAGCATCCGCAAATTCACTGCATTTGATTTCTTTTGCACCCTTCATCAAGCGAGCAAAATCATAAGTAACAGTTTTATCAGCAATCGTTTTGTCCATTGCATTAATAACCATATCAGCAGCTTCAGTCCAACCCAGATAGCGCAACATCATTTCACCAGACAGTAATAAAGAACCCGGATTAACTTTATCCAGGTTGGCATACTTAGGTGCAGTTCCATGCGTTGCTTCAAAGATGGCATGTCCGGTGTCGTAATTAATATTACCGCCCGGCGCAATACCAATACCGCCTACCTGAGCGGCAAGTGCATCAGAAAGATAATCGCCATTCAAATTCATAGTTGCGATAACATCAAACTCACTGGGTCGGGTTAATACTTGTTGCAAGGTAATGTCTGCAATCGCGTCTTTAACCAGAATTTTTCCGTCTTTTTCTGCCTGTGCCATTTCATCCTGTGCCGCTTGTGTTCCTTTTTCTGCACGAGTGCGTTCCCAGATATCCCAGCTATAGGTTTGATCTTTAAAATCCGTTTCTGCAAGTTCATAACCCCAATTACGAAAAGCACCTTCAGTAAATTTCATAATGTTACCTTTATGAACAAAGGTAATACTCTTGCGACCGTTATCGATAGCATATTTTATAGCAGCACGAACTAAACGTTGTGTGCCTTCACGGGATATCGGTTTAATACCTATACCTGATGATTTTGGGAATCTGATTTTTTGATAATGATTAGGAAAAGCTTCTTTGAAAAGCTCAAGGAATTTTGCATTCTCATCTGTTCCTTGTTCAAACTCTATACCCGCATAAATATCTTCAGTGTTTTCACGAAAGATAACCATGTCGATCAATTCGGGTTGTTTAACTGGAGAGGGAACACCTTTAAACCATCGAACCGGTCTTAAACAAACGTACAAATCCAGTATTTGTCTTAATGCAACGTTCAACGATCGAATGCCACCACCAATCGGTGTGGTTAAAGGTCCTTTAATAGAAACCAGAAACTCTCGACAGGTTTCAACCGTTTCGTCGGGCAACCAATTTCCCGTTAATTTATTCGCTTTTTCACCGGCATATACTTCAAGCCACTTTATTTCTTTTTTACCGCCGTATGCTTTTTCGACAGCGGCATCAAGAACTCGATGTGAGGCTTGCCATACATCTGGACCAATTCCATCACCTTCTATATAAGGAATAACAGGCGTATCAGGAACGTTTAATTTTCCATTTCGAATTGAGATTTTTCTACCACCGACAGGTGCTTTCATTGATGTGGCCAATTGTGCTCTCCTTATTAAATTCTTTTTATTAAATGAACTCGAGCTTCAATTAATAGTTTAGTCGTTAAATGATAGACTAGAAAGTCGCCTTATCTAATTGACATACGTCAATATATTCACTATTTTCTTCAATAGTAATGCGCCGATTTGAAAATCAGCTTGCGGGCGCACTAAAAATACCGCTAAAGAGACAACCTGCAATCTCTCAGAACTATCTACTCAGGCTGACTCTTAAAACTAATTCATTATTTAGGAGATCGACGATGTCTGATAAAAATAATTTAGGTACAAATACTCTGGCAGTTCGCGCAGGGCAGGTGAGAACACACGAGGGCGAACACAGCGAGCCTATATTCGCTAGTTCCAGCTTTGTTTTCGAAAATGCTGCAGAAGCCGCAGCACGATTCAGTGGCGATGCTCCCGGTAATATCTATTCAAGGTTTACCAATCCGACTGTTAGAACGTTTGAAGAGCGTTTAGCCGCAATGGAAGGGGGCGAACGTTGTATTGGTACGTCTTCTGGAATGAGTGCAATCTTGACCACATGTCTGGGTCTATTAAAGGCAGGTGACCATCTGGTTTCATCGCGAGCCATTTTTGGTACCACTGTGGGCCTTTTCGATAATGTATTGAGTAAATATGGTATTGAAACGACATTTGTTGATTTAATCGATTATGACGCCTGGGAACAGGCCATTACGCCAGCAACACGTCTGCTTTTTCTGGAAACACCCTCCAATCCCTTGACCGAAATAGCCGATATTGCGCGTTTAGCCGAGATTGCCCATAAACATGATTGCCTGTTAGTCGTGGACAACTGCTTATGTACACCCATATTACAAAAACCGTTTGAGTTCGGTGCGGATATCGTCATTCATTCAGCAACAAAGTACCTTGATGGTCAGGGACGTTGTGTGGGCGGGGCTATTGTTGGTAGTAATGACTTACTAAAAGACGATATTTTTGGCTTTTTACGTACGGCCGGCCCATCAATGAGCCCATTTAATGCCTGGGTTTTTCTGAAAGGATTGGAAACATTGCATGTTCGTATGAAAGCGCATTGTGAAAATGCCTTATTATTAGCGCAGTGGTTAGAACAGCATGACAAAGTCGAGAAGGTTTATTATCCCGGTCTTGAGTCACACCCGCAGCATCAATTAGCCAAAGACCAGCAAAACGGGTTCGGTGGATTGCTTAGTTTTGAAGTGCGCGGCGGTAAAGAAGCAGCTTGGCATATTATTGATTCTACAGAGTTATTTTCGATAACTGCCAATTTAGGTGATACAAAAAGTACCATTACGCATTCTGCTACGACAACGCATCATCGACTCACTGATGAGCAGCGGGAAGAAGCCGGTATCAAACCGCAAATGATCCGTCTTTCAGTTGGATTGGAAGATATTGAAGACTTAAAACGGGACCTGGACAGAGGTTTTTCAAGTATTTCCTAATAAAATCAAAGACTAATATCTTACCTGAATCATTATTGAAAGAATGAAATATTTCTTTCGATAGGTAATTGATCATACGATGGATTTGCAGGTGCGACTTGTGGCAGAATAGCCCGCTCGAATTTTGAGACATAGCTCACAGTTTATAGCACTGAAAAAGAATGATAATATAAGCTATTGATTTTAAATATAAAAATAGAATTAATGCTAACAAGCTAGCCTGGATGCTACTAGCAGCATCGACAATATAACGAATTTATTTTATGTAGATGATATGTCTGCAGCTCAAGCATCCCTACGTAACACGAAGAATGCTCGTTCATAAGATTCATGCTGAATCTTATGAACTAACTATTTAAATTATATTGATAAAAAGAGGAATAACTATGAGTTTTACTTCATACGAACCCGCTACTCCACGCTTACAGCGTAGTGAGCTAGCAGTCCCGGCTTCAGACACAGGAATGATTGAAAAAGCATCAAAGTGTGAAGCTGATTACGTGTTTCTTGATTTAGAAGATGCCGTTGCACCGCCTGACAAACCACAAGCCCGAAAAAATGTGATTGATGCATTAAATGATCTTGATTGGAGTGGTAAAACAATATCTGTGCGTATAAATGGTTTAGATACTCATTATATGTATCGCGATGTCGTCGATGTCATCGAAAAAGCGGGTAAAAATCTCGATACCTTTTTGATTCCTAAAGTCGGTACAGCAGCAGATGTCTACGCTGTCGATATGTTAACGACGCAAGTTGAAGATGCGATGGGTCTCGAGAAAAGAATTGGTTTTGAATGTTTAATCGAAACAGCGCTTGGTGGTGCAAATGTTATGTCTATAGCGACCTCAAGTAAGCGTCTTGAAGCATTCCACTTTGGTGTGGGTGATTACGCGGCAAGTATGCGTTCACGTACCACCATTATCGGCGGTTTAAATCCAGATTATGTTTGTGAAGGTGCGATAAATGATCAATGGCATACATCACAAGTACAAATGCTAACCGCATGTCGTGCTTTTGGTTTACGTGCCATTGACGGTCCTTTTGGAGATTTCAGTGATCCTGAAGCTTATAAAGCAGCGGCACGTCGTGTTGCAGCGCTCGGTTACGACGGTAAGTGGGCAATTCATCCTAAGCAAATTCCATTAGCGAATGAAGTGATGTCTCCACCGGAGAAAGCTGTGACTCATGCACGTCGCGTATTAGAAGCGTTAGAAGAAGCGGCTAAGAGTGGCGCAGGTGCAGCACAACTTGATGGCAAGATGATTGATATTGCGTCTGAAAAAATGGCACGCAATCTCATTGCGCAAGCGGATCAAATCGCTGCTAAATAAATCGTTAATCAAAAATTTTTAAATAAAGTATAGGAGGGTGACCTAGTGGACATCCATGAATATCAAGCGAAAGAAATACTCGCAGACTATGGCATACCGATTGGTGCGGGTGGTTTAGCATATAGCCCTGAACAGGCTGCTTACCGCGCAACAGAAATTGGTGGAGAAGTATGGGTTGTTAAAGCTCAAATTCATTCTGGCGCAAGAGGTAAAGCCGGTGGCATTAAAGTTTGTAAATCTGAAAAAGAAGTATCAGACGCAGCAAATGAATTACTCGGTAAAAAATTAATAACGCATCAAACCGGTCCGCAAGGCAAAGTTTGTCATCGTTTATATATCGAAGCGGGTTGTAATATTGACCGCGAAATCTATCTTGCCTTTGTACTTGATCGTGCAAATGAAAGTGTCACCGTTGTTGCTTCTGCCGAAGGTGGTATGGAGATCGAACAACTCGCTGTTGAAAAACCGGAATCGATAATCAAGATTGCCGTTGAACCAGCAGTCGGTATGCAACCATTTCAAGCGCGTGAAATTGCATTTGCATTAGGTTTAAATAAAGCACAAATCAATCAAGCCGTAACCACCTTCCTCGGTTGTTATCGTGCGATGCGTGATTTAGATGCGAACATGGTTGAAATCAATCCTTTGGTCGTTACCAAAGAAGGCAACATCATCGCAGTCGATGCGAAGATGGGTTTTGATGACAACGCACTGTTCCGTCATAGCAACATTGCAGAGTTACGCGATAAGTCACAAGAAGATGCACGCGAAATGCGCGCAGCAGATCGTGGTTTAAGTTATGTCGGTCTAGACGGTAACATTGGTTGTATTATTAACGGTGCCGGTTTAGCTATGGCAACCATGGATATGATCATGCACGCCGGTGGTGAGCCAGCCAACTTCCTTGATATTGGTGGTGGCGCTTCTCCTGAACGTACAACCAAAGCGTTTAACCTTGTTCTCTCAGATGACAAAGTTGAATGTATTCTCGTTAACATCTTTGCTGGTATTAATCGTTGTGACTGGATTGCAGAAGGTGTTGTGCAAGCCGTTAAGTCTATTGATTTAAAAGTGCCATTGGTTTGTCGACTATCGGGTACCAATGTTGAAGAAGGTCGTAAGATCTTAAAAGACAGTGGCCTTCCAATCATTATGGCTGATACCTTACAGGAAGCTGCTGATAAAGCGGTCGCTGCCTGGAAAGACGCAACCGGTAAGAAGTAAGGGGAAACAAAACATGGCAATTCATTTAACAGAAAATACAAAAGTCCTGGTACAGGGCTTTACCGGTCAAATTGGAACCTTCCATGCGACTGATATGATTAAGTACGGCACCAACATTGTTGGTGGTGTAACACCGGGTAAGGGTGGTTCTAAACATCTTGATAAACCGGTATTCAATACTATGAAAGAAGCGGTCGCAGCGACTGGTGCAGATGCGAGTATCATTTTTGTACCACCACCGTTTGCAGCAGACAGTATTATGGAAGCCGCTGATGCAGGCATTCGTTTTTGTGTCGCAATCACCGATGGTATTCCTTCACAAGACATGATCCGCGTTAAGCGTTACATGCGTCGTTATAAGAAAGAAGAACGCATGATTCTAACCGGTCCTAACTGTGCAGGTTCAATCAGTCCTGGAAAATGTATGATGGGTATTATGCCAGGTCATATTTATATGCCGGGTAATGTCGGTGTTGTTGGTCGTTCCGGTACCTTAGGTTACGAAGCAGCCTCACAAATGAAAGAAGTGGGTATTGGTATTTCTTCCAGTATTGGTATTGGTGGTGATCCTATCAACGGTAGTTCTTTCAAAGATCATTTGATGGCGTTTGAAGAAGATCCAGAAACCAAAGCAGTGGTTATCATCGGTGAGATTGGTGGACCACAAGAAGTAGAAGCCGCAATGTGGGCAAAAGAAAATATGTCCAAGCCGGTGATTGGTTACATTGCTGGTCTAACGGCACCTGCAGGTACTCGTATGGGTCATGCTGGCGCGATTATTTCTGCGGTTGGCGATAGTGCTGCTGAAAAAGTAGAAATACTGACAGAATGTGGCGTTCATGTTGTACCAAATCCATCATCATTTGCTCCTGTTGTGCAGGAAGTATTAGCTAAAGCTGGTTAATAGATAATGATGGCACTGTACTGGCAATGGCATGACTGCATTGCCAGTATTTCCGCCACTCATGGCGGTCATAAAATAATAAAAATCAGGAGATGAGTAAGTGAGTAAGCCTAAGGTTCTTTTAACACGAAAATGGCCAGCTGAAGCAGAAGCTAAAGCACAAGAACTGTTCGACGTTACTTTGAACGAAGACGACCACAAAATGTCGGTCGACGAACTCAAAGAAGCAATGCGCAATTATGATGCAGTCTGTCCTACAGTTTCTGATTTTCAAATTAACTCGGAAATATTTGGTGCAGATGATCGCAAATGCAAAATTGTTTCTAACTTTGGCGTTGGTTTTAACAACATCAATACCGATGATGCGAAAGCAGCCGGTGTTGTTGTTACCAATACTCCTGAAGTCTTGACGGATTGTACTGCTGATATCGCAATGGGTTTATTGTTGACGGTTTCGCGTCGTATCGGTGAAGGTGAACGTTTAGTTCGTGACAAGAAGTGGGATGGCTGGTGTCCAACGCACTTTTTGGCAACCAAAGTAACGGGTAAGAAACTCGGTTTTATTGGTTTTGGTCGTATCGCACAAGCCGTAGCTCAAAAAGCACATTTTGGTTTTGGTATGGAGATCAGCTTTTTTGATCCGTATCCACCATCAGATGAAGTGATTAAAAAATTCAGCGCAACCAAACTGGATACGGTTGAAGATGTATTGAAAGGTGCTGACTACGTCACCCTGCATTGCCCCGGTGGCGGTAGCAATTCCAACCTGATGAACAAAGAACGTTTGGGAATGATGCAAAAACACGCATTCCTGATTAATACTGCACGTGGTGATGTGGTTGATGAACCCGCATTGGTTCAAGCACTAAAAGACGGCGTTATTGCGGGTGCAGGTCTTGATGTGTTTGCCAAAGAACCAACCGTTACAGAAGACTTGCTTAGCATGGAAAACGTAGTGCTGTTACCACATCTTGGTAGCGCAACAACAGAAACACGTGTTGCAATGGGCTTACGTTCATTAGCAAATGTGAAAGCATTTTTCGATGGTGAAGAACCAGACGACCGCGTAGCATAGCTAAACAACTTTCTAGGTTAAATTTACGCGATAGCAAACTTTTCTTTGCTATCGCGTCCAACAGTAGGCGCTTTAGGCGAAAAACGTCTATTATCAAAGAACCAATTTCGTTTTTTTACTGGATAAGATTATATGTCGAATGATGTAGGTTTTAATGAGCAGTCGCTCGATGCAAGTTCAGCAACGTATGCAAAACAAGTTGTCGAGCTATTAACTGATCAACTCAGCAACGTAATTCAACACAGACACCCTGAAATTCTTCCGTACTTTCGAGGAGAAAAATCGGTGCCTGCTGGTAATACCGAACTACTACTGGGTGTGCTTCAGGCATGGGGTATCTGGTTTCAGTTATTAAATGTTGCTGAAGAAAATACCGGCATGCGTCGACGTCGACTCGCTGAAAAAGAATTTGGTCTGGAAAATGTGCCGGGTACCTTTGCTAATGTATTCAAACAAGCAAAAGAAGCAGGGCTTAAGAATAATGAAATTCAAGATCTGTTAGATGTTGCACACATTCGTCCGACGATTACCGCACATCCGACAGAAGCAAAACGTATTACCGTACTTGAAATTCATCGACGCATCTATGTCTTACTCTATCGAATCGAAGCAACACGTTGGACACCGCGCGAACGTGAAAAATTTATTGCTGATTTAAATAATGAAATTGATCTGCTTTGGTTAACCGGTGAATTAAGACTGGTAAAACCTTCTGTTGCACAAGAAGTCGTTTGGGGATTACATTTCTTCGAACAGACATTGTATAAACGTATTCCTGAAACACATGAAAAGTTAAAGTGGGCATTAAAACAAAGTTATCCTGATGCCGATTTTACTATTCCACCCTTTTTTCAATTTGGTTCATGGATAGGCGGTGATCGCGATGGTAATCCTTTTGTTACCAATGACGTCACCAAAGATGCATTATTAAAAAATCGTCATGCTGTTCTGGAACATTATATCGAATCACTGCAAGACATGGTAGAAAAGCTTAGTGTCTCTCGCGCTAACGTTGCCGTATCAAAAAAGTTTGAACAAGACCTTGAAGAAATATTAAAAGGTATTGATGAGATAGAACATATCAGTGAAAGAAATCCGGGCGAAGTGTTTCGTCAATTCGTTGCCTGTATATTGATTAAATTAAAAGGCACACTGGATAACGATGAAGAAGGGCACTATAGCGGTATTCGTTATATTGATGCCGATGAATTCATCAGTGATCTAAAACAATTGATGTTTGGTTTAAGAGAATCCGATTGTAAACAATTGTCACGCTCTTTCGTCATGCCTTTATTACAAGAAGCAGAAGCGTTTCGTTTTCGTACCGCGCGTCTTGATCTGCGTGAAAACTCAACCACAACGAATAATACACTCACTGCAATTTATAAAGCGATGCAAGGTAAAGACGAAGCACCTGCTGCAGACAGTGATGAATGGAAGTCATGGTTACTAGAAGAGCTTGATAAACCGTTAAGTAAAAAGTTACCCACGTTTTCTAATCTAGATGAAAAATCAACATCGACATTAGGGTTGTTCCAGATGTCAGCGAAGATGATGAAAAAACTGGATCGAGAAGCCTTCGGTCATGCCATCTTAAGTATGACGCAATCGGTTAACGACATATTAGGTGTTTATGTACTGGCAAAACTGTCTGGTTTGTTTGCTGGTGATAAAGGTGAAGAATTCAGCCGTCTACCTATCGTACCTTTATTCGAAACCATTGATGATCTACAACGCGCACCGGAAATGATGAAAGAATTACTCAGTCTTCCTGTCGTCAAACGATCAGTACAAGCACAAACCGGCACGCAAGAAGTCATGATTGGTTATTCCGATTCCAATAAAGACGGTGGTTACTTCACTGCCAACTGGGAATTAACCAAAGCACAAGCGAACCTGACTAAAACAGGCGAGGAAGCGGGTGTTCCCATTTCCTTCTTCCATGGACGTGGTGGTTCAGTGAGTCGCGGTGGTGCGCCAACAGGACGCGCAATAGCAGCACAACCTGCCGGTTCAATACACGGCCAAATGCGAATTACCGAACAAGGTGAAGTGGTCTCTTCAAAATACGCCAACGAAGGTACGGCGCAATACCAAATGGAATTACTCGCCGCGAGCGTATTTGAACATACGATTAAGTCATTAAACGAAGATGAATTAAAACCGCATCCGAAATTTGATGAAGCAATGGAAACCTTATCGAATCTCGCTTTTACAAAATACAGAGAGCTAGCCGAAACAGAAGGTCTGGTTAAATACTACAATGCCGCCAGTCCAGTAGAAGAACTGGCGAAAATGAACATTGGTTCGCGACCTGCCAAACGTTTCGGTGCAAATTCTCTAAGCGACTTAAGAGCGATTCCCTGGGTCTTTGCCTGGACACAAAACAGACATCTGGTGCCCGGTTGGTATGGCGTTGGATCGGCATTGAAGAACTTCATCGAAGAACGTGGTGCAGAAGGTGAAGCGATGATTAACAAGATGTTTGAAGAATCACGCATCTTTCGTTTAGTCATGGACGAAACAGAAAAAACTTTATCGTTGGTTGATATGGAAGTAGCGAAAGCCTATTCAGAATTGGTTGAAGACAAAGCCATAAGAGACACCGTCTTCAATATGATTGTTGAAGAGTACAATCTCACCATTGAAATGGTATTAAAAATTACCAGTGAAGAAAAACTCTGCACCCGTTTCAAGAAATTCAGCCGTAAGCTCAATCGC